>CAZNZI010000872.1:0-9915 GCA_964577475.1 uncultured Rhodospirillaceae bacterium | reverse complement strand
AACGAAGAGCAGAAGCTCGAGAAGTTCGTAGTCGGCCAACGCCTCGGCGCCGCCTTTCAGAAAGCGGTCCCGAAGGCGCTGGCGGTGGCCCAGATAGTGAGGCTCGTCGTCCGGATCTGAACTGTGCGCCGACGGGTCGGCGTCAGGCGGCATAGGGCGGGCGGTCTAGGCCCGCCGGCGAAGTGGTGAAGATTTCGCAGCCGGTTTCCGTGACGCCGATCGTGTGTTCGAACTGAGCCGAGAGGCTCTTGTCCTTCGTCACGGCGGTCCAACCGTCGGCCAGGATCTTGGTCTCCCAGCGGCCGGCATTCACCATCGGCTCGATGGTGAAGATCATGCCTGTCTTCAGCACCAGGCCTTCCTTGGGCCGGCCGAAATGCATCACGTTCGGGGCTTCGTGGAAGATGCGGCTGATGCCATGGCCGCAAAATTCACGCACCACCGAGAAACGGTTGTCTTCCACGTATTCCTGAATGGCGTGACCGATATCGCCGAGCGTCGCGCCGGGCTTGACCACGGCGATGCCGCGCATCAGCGACTCATAGGTCACGTCGCACAGCTTGCGGGCCTTCACCCCGACTTTGCCGACGTAATACATGCGGCTCGAATCGCCATGCCAGCCGTCGACGAGGGGCGTGACATCGATATTGAGAATGTCGCCGTCCTCAAGCTTCTTGTCGCCGGGAATGCCGTGGCAGACGACATGATTGATCGAGGTGCAGATCGATTTCGGGAAGCCGCGATAGCCGAGTGGGGCGGAAATGGCGCCACGCGCCTGGGTCCACTCTTCGCACAGACGGTCGAGTTCGTTGGTCGTTACGCCGGGAACGACGAAGGGCGTGATGTAGTCGAGCAGTTCGGCGGCCATGCGGCCGGCCTTCCGCATGGCCTCGAATGCCTCCGGGCCATGAATGCTAACGCGCTGCGATTCGCGCCGGGTGTCTTCCATAACGACCGTGTTCCGTGACTGTTCCCGGACTTTAGCCTCCGGGACGGCGAATGCCAATACGGGCATTCCGCAGGTGGCGATACGCCTTATTTAGACCGCGGCCAGACGAGTGCAAGCGGTTTATCCACCGCGATTTCCTCGGTCGAGATGCGGCAGGCGTAGCAGAGCGCCTCGACCCCCGCCGCCCGGGCCCGGTCGAAGGCGGCCGTATAGGTCGGGTCGATATCGTCGGCGAATGTGAAGTCGCGGCAATCGCCGCGCTGGACCAGATAGAGCATCACGGCGCGATGGCCGGCACGCACCATATCCGAGAGTTCTTCGAGATGCTTGGCGCCGCGCGCGGTGACGCAGTCGGGGAAACAGGCATCCGGCCCGCGCTTCATATGGACGTTTTTCACTTCGAGATAGCAGGCCGGCTTGCCGCTGCCTTCGAGCAGCACATCGATCCGTGAGTTCCTGCCGTATTTCACCTCGCGGCGATGGGTGGCGTAACCGCGCAGCTCGGGGAACAGGTCGTTCTTCAGCGCTTCGGCGACGAGGAAGTTGGGATGGGCTGTATTGATGCCGACCAGATTTCCGTTGTCGTTTACCAGCTCCCAATTCCATTTGAGCTTGCGGTCGGGATTGCTGGTGGGCGAGAGCCAGATCTCCGCGCCGGGCGTGACCAGACCCAGCATCGTGCCCGGATTGGCGACATGGACGGTGACAACCTCGCCGGTCTCGAAGCGCACGTCGGCCAGGAAACGCTTGTAGCGCTGGATCAGCGTCGCGCGGACGAGCGGGGCGGGGAAGCGCATCGGTGTCCCCTTAATGTTTTGGGGGTGGATCGGTGCGCAGCGTCTCGGCCAGGCTTGCCTTGCCGGTGCCGCGGGCCAGCGGCTTCTGTTGCGACTCATGGGGCCGCCATGCGGTCAGGGTCAGCACCTGGAAGGTCGCCGTGACGCGGCCGTCGGGCCGGGCGAAGCGCTGCCGGTAAAGCTCCATCGCCTTCATGATGGTGGCGCGCCGGGTCATCGTCTTGCGGCGGACCAGGGTCGCGTTGGTTTCGCCCATACCGCGCAGATCGGCCAGAAGCTTCAGCGGTTCGGCATAGGTCACGGTGATCGTGTCGAAATCAACGACGGGAAGCGCGAAGCCCGCGCGTTGGAGCAGCGATCCCGCATCACGCACCTCGGCGAAGGGCGAGACGCGCGGGCTGGCGCCGCCTTCCACTTCGATTTCCGCCTCCAGGAAACAGCGGCGCAGCTCGCTCAATGTCTCGCCGCCCAGCATGGTCGCCAGCAGGAGCCCGTCGGGTTTCAGCGCGTGATTGATCTGCACCAGCGCGCCGGGCAGGTCGTTGACCCAGTGCAGACTCAGATTGGTGAAGACGGCATCGAAGGTCTTCGGCGCGAAAGGCAGGGCTTCCTCGTCACCGACCACCGCGTGGGCATTATTGTGGGCTTTGGCCCGCTGGACCATCGGCAGGGAGAGATCGCACGCGATCATCCGCTCGATCCCGCCGCGGCCCGCCAATTGCCGCGCCAATGAACCGGTATGGCTGCCGAGATCGAGGGCGAGGGGGAATGTCCGTGCGATATCGAGCAGCCGGTCGCCCATCCGGTCGGCGACCTCCTCGAACAAAAAGGAATGCTCGCCCAGCATCGGGGCCGCGCGGTCGCGTTGGCGGCGGACCTGAGCGCGGTCGAAAACCGATGCCTGGGATGCGGGTTGAGGCATGGCGCGCACTATGGCATCGGGCCGCGAACCCGGCTAGCTTCACGGTATGAACGAACTCAACTTCATCGACGAAACGATCGAGCGCCACGAGCACATCCGGCTTGATGCGCTGGCCCTCGACAAACTGATGCGCGGGTCCGACTCGCGCTTCCTGATCATCCAGACCGGCCGCGTGAAGACGGCCTCCACGGAACCATTGGCTCTGGCCTGGCTCCCTTGGCCGGAGGTGCGCGCCGAAACCGAGAAAGGCGCCGAGGTGATCTTCCTCGGCGAGTATCAGCAGGTGCACCGCTTCGCGCTGATCCCCGCCGAGGCGCCGCAGACGATCGAGACAAGGCCGCGCGACGTGAAGCCCGAGGGCGATTTCGTCGGTGTGTTCCATGTCGCGACCACGCTGTCCTCTGCCGAAGGGCAGTTGGTGGTGATGGCGGCGCACTTCGCCAACTGGATCAACCGCACGCGGCGCTGCGGGCGTTGCGGCTCATTGATGATGGCGAAAGACGGCGGCCATCGTCGCGAATGCACGAATGAAGCGTGCAAGTGGCAGGAGTTTCCGCGCACCGATCCCGTCGTCCTCTCGCTGGTGACCAAGGGCGACCGCTGCATCCTGGGGCGCCAGCCGCGGTTCCCGAAAGGATTCTATTCGCCGCTCGCGGGCTTCGTCTCGCCGGCGGAAACGATCGAGGCGGCAGTCCGGCGCGAGGTGGGCGAAGAGGTGGGCGTGAAGGTCGGCAAGGTGACCTATCTCGCCTCCCAGCCCTGGCCCTTTCCCGGTTCGCTGATGATGGGTTTCGTCTCGGAAGCGATCAGCGACGAGCTGACGGTGGATAAGTCCGAGCTGGAAGATGCCCAGTGGTTCACCCGCGCCGAGGTCGAGGCGATCGCGCGCGGCGAAGAGGTGCGCGGCATGAAACTGCATCTGCCGCCGAAGGGCGTGGTCGCGCGCTTTGTGATTGAGCACTGGTTGGCCGGCGGTCAGTGATGACCACGGCGGCGCCGCTTTGGACCAAGGGATTGGCCAAGGCGGCGGCCACGGTCGCCGACTTTCTGCTGCCGGGCCGGTGCTTGCGTTGCGGCATCGTCGTCAGCGAGACCGGCGCCCTCTGCTCGTCCTGCTGGGAGGGGATGAGCTTCATCGCGGCACCCCATTGCGACCGTTGCGGCCAGCCATTCGAGGTCGATCCGGTGGGCGGCGGCATCTGCGCATCATGCATAGCTGACCCGCCCGCATATGCCCGCGCCCGGTCCGTGTTTCGGTATGACGACGCGAGCCGGGCCCTGATCCTGCGCTTCAAGCACGGTGACCGGACGGGGGCGGCGCCGCATTTCGCCCGTTGGATGGCGCGGGCCGGCGGTGAACTTCTGGCCGGCGATCCTGTGCTCGTTCCCGTGCCGCTGCATCCGTGGCGGCTCTGGCGACGGCGCTACAACCAAGCGGCGATGCTGGCGCAGGCAATCGCGAAACAGGCCGGGAAACCCTGCATTCCCGATGCCCTGGTCCGGGTCCGGGCGACACCGTCCCAAGGCCGGCTGGGGCGCGGCCAGCGGCGGCGGAATGTCAAAGGCGCCTTCCAGGTGAAGCGGGCTGGGGCCATCGAGGGCAATCGCGTGATCCTGGTCGACGACGTCCTGACCACCGGGGCCACCGTGGACGAATGTGTGCGGGTTTTGCAGCGCGGCGGGGCCAGCCAGGTCGATGTCCTAACTTTAGCCCGAGTGGTCCTGATCCCCGACTTTGAAATTGCCGAAAACACCCTATATTCGTAGGGTTGCGGTGAGGAGCCAGACCCATGCCCGAAGTTGAAATCTATACCACGCCCATCTGCCCCTATTGCGTGCGCGCCAAATCGCTGCTCGACAAGAAGGGTGTGGGTTACAAGGAAATCGATGTCGCCGCCGACCCGGCCATCCGCGACGCGATGATCAAGCGCGCCGGCGGCAAACGGACCGTGCCCCAGATCTTCATCAACGGCCACCATGTGGGCGGCAGCGACGAGCTCTACGCCCTCGAACGCAAGGGCGAGTTGGACCAGATTCTCGAGCCGGTATGACCGCATTCCGCGCTGCCTGCATTCAAGTCAATGCGGGCAACGATCTTCACGCGAATATCGAGACCGCTTCGAAGCTAGCGCGCCAGGCCAAGGCGTCCGGCGCCGATCTGATTCTGCTGCCCGAGAATGTGGTGATGATGGAGTGGGGGCGCGAGAAGCTGCTCGCCAAGTCCGCCCCCGCCGAGAACCATCCCGCCATCGCCGCCTTCAAGGCGCTCGCCCGCGAGACCGAGACCTGGCTGCACGGCGGCACGCTGCACATCCAACTCGATGACGGCAGGCTCGCCAACCGCACCTATATGTTCGACCCCAGCGGCAAGCAGGTCGCGCAATACGACAAGATACATATGTTCGACGTCGATCTCGGCAATGGCGAAGCTTATCGCGAGTCGGCCACGTTCCGGCCCGGCGGCGCGGCGCAGACGGTCGATCTGCCTTGGGGCAAGCTCGGGCTTTCGATCTGCTACGACGTCCGTTTCCCGCAGCTCTACCGCGCGCTTGGCAAGGCCGGTGCCGACTTCATCACCGTTCCCGCCGCCTTCACCCGCACCACCGGCAAGGCGCATTGGCATATTCTGTTGCGCGCCCGGGCGATCGAGACCGGCTGCTACGTCCTGGCGCCGGCCCAGTGCGGCGACCATGCCGGCGGCCGGCAGACTTACGGCCATGCGCTGATCGTCTCGCCCTGGGGCGAAATACTGGCCGATGCGGGCGAGGAGCCGGGGATCATCATGGCCGAGATCGATCCGGCCCAGGTCGCGGAGGCGCGGCGCAAGGTGCCGGCGCTGTCCCATGACCGCGAGTTCACGAGTCCGCTGCAATGATCCTGTTCGATCTCCAATGCGCCAAGAACCATCGCTTCGAAGGCTGGTTCAAGACAGGCGACGCCTTCGAGAAACAGGCCAAGGCCGGCAAGGTCGAATGTCCGACCTGCGGCAATACCAAGGTGAAGAAGGCCCTGAGCGCGCCCGCTTTGCTCAAGGGTGGGGTCAGCAGCAGCAAGGCCGAGGGCATCGCGATCAAGCTTCGTGAGGCGATGACCGAGCTGCGCAAGCATGTCGAAGCCAATGCCGAGAATGTCGGCAAGCAGTTCCCCGAAGAGGCGCGCAAGATCCACTACGGCGAAACCGAAGAGCGCCCCATCTACGGCGAGGCTTCGCCCGACGAAGCCGAGGAATTGCACGAAGAGGGGATCGAAATCGTCCCGATCCCCTGGCCATCCCGCCAGGATTCCTGATAAACCCTGCCGCGCGTGACCCGGGATCGGGCCGCTGGGCGCGCCCGCCCTTGCCGTGGTGCGCGTCCACAATCTGTGGTATAGGCTCCCTTAAAGAGCCCTAAGGGCAGAGGCAATGGCCGGACATTCCCAGTTCAAGAACATCATGCACCGGAAGGGCGCGCAGGATGCCAAGCGCGCCAAGGTGTTCACCAAGATCATCCGCGAATTGACGACCTCGGCGCGGACCGGGTCGAGCGATCCCACCGCCAATTCGCGGTTGCGTTCGGCCATGCAGGCGGCGCGCGAAGCCAATATGCCGCGCGACACGATCGAGCGCGCGATCAAGCGCGGTGCCGGCGGCGAAGGCGACGCCAATTACGAAGAGGTGCGCTACGAGGGCTACGGCCCCGGCGGCGTCGCGATCATCGTCGAGGCGCTGACCGACAACCGCAACCGCACCGCGTCGGAAATCCGCACCGCCTTCACCAAGCAGGGCGGGACGATGGGCGAAACAAATTCGGTCAGCTTCATGTTCGACCGCGTCGGCGCGATCCGCTACCCGGCGACCATCGCGGATAACGACAAGATGTTCGAGGCGGCGCTCGATGCGGGTGCCGACGATGTCGTGTCGTCGGACGACGGCCATGAGATCACCTGCGCCCCCGACCAGCTCGGCGCCGTGCGTGAGGCGCTGGAAGCCAAGTTCGGTGCGCCCGCCAGCGCGCGGCTCGATTGGAAGCCGAAGACGCAGGCCCCGGTGGGCGACGAACAGACGGCGCAAACCCTGTTGAAGCTGCTCGAAATCCTCGAAGACAACGATGACGTGCAGCGTGTGCAGGCGAATTTCGATATCGCCCAGGATGTGATGGAGCGGCTCAGCGCGTGAGCAGACGATTCCTCGGCCTTGATCCCGGTCTGCGGACGACCGGCTGGGGTGTGATCGACGCCGAGGACAATCGGCTGCGCTGGGTGGCCGATGGTGTCGTGCGCTCGGACGAGGATCTGACTTTGGCCGAGCGGCTGGCGCAGCTCTTCAACGGCGTGGCCGAGATCGTCCGCACCTACCAGCCGCACGAGGCGGCGGTCGAAGAGACTTTCGTCAACAAGAACCCGACCTCGACCCTGAAGCTGGGGCAGGCGCGCGGCGCTGTGATTACGGCGGTCGGCACGGCGGGCATTCCCGTCTCCGAATACACGCCCAACCAAATCAAGAAGACGGTGGTGGGTGCGGGGCATGCGGCCAAGGACCAGATCGGGTTCATGGTGCGGCGCCTGCTGCCCGGCTGCCAGGTGAAGACGGCCGACTCGGCGGATGCTTTGGCCGTCGCGATCTGCCATGCGCAGAACAACAACGGGCTCCAGCGGCGCATCGCCGCCGCGGTCGCTTCGGGTGGGGCGCGATGATCGCACGGCTCAAAGGGCTGGTGGATTCGCTCGGCATCGACCAGGCCGTGATCGATGTGGGCGGTGTCGGCTATCTGATCTTCGGCTCGGCGCGCACGCTCGGCCATCTGGCCGTGGGACAGGCGGTGGCGCTCCATGTCGAGACTCATGTGCGCGAGGATCATATCCATCTGTACGGCTTTACCGAGGCTGCCGAGCGCGACTGGTTCCGCCTGCTGCTGACGGTGCAGGGCGTCGGCGGCAAAGTGGCGCTGGCGATCCTCTCGGCACTTTCCGCCGACGAGCTTTCGCGCGCCATCGCCGCGGGCGACAAGACGACCTTGTCGCGTCCCAGCGGCGTCGGCCCCAAGCTCGCCGCCCGCCTCGCGACCGAACTCAAGGATAAGGCGATCGGGATCGGCGGCACCACGACTGCCGTCGCCGGTGCCGCGCCGGTTGGAATCGCCGGTGCTGCCGGAGAAGCGGTCTCGGCCCTGGTCAACCTCGGCTATCGCCGCAACGAAGCGGAAGACGCGATCCTGAAAGCCGTTGCCGGAGCGGGCGAGGGGGCTGACACCAAATCGCTGGTGCGCTTCGGGCTGCGCCAGCTTGGGCGGGTGTCATGAGCGAACCGCGCATGGTCACGCCCAATGCCGCGCCGTCCGATCCCGATGTGGGCCTGCGGCCGCGCAGCTTCGACGACTTCGTCGGCCAGGCCGAGCTTTGCACGAATTTGCGCATCTTCATCGCGGCGGCACGCCAGCGCACCGAGCCGCTCGATCACGTGCTGCTGGCCGGACCGCCCGGGCTGGGCAAGACGACGTTGGCCCGCATCGTCGCGCAGGAATTGGGCGTCGGCTTCCGCCCGACCTCTGGGCCGATGATTGCCCGTGCAGGCGACTTGGCCGCGATCCTCACCAATCTCGAACCACGCGATGTACTCTTTATTGATGAAATCCACCGCCTTAATCCTGCCATAGAGGAAGTGCTGTATCCGGCGATGGAAGACTTTCAGCTGGACTTGATTACCGGCGAAGGTCCCAGTGCCCGCTCGCTCCGCATCGATTTGGCGCCTTTCACCCTGATCGGGGCGACGACGCGGTCGGGGCTCCTGACGGGGCCCTTGCGTGAACGGTTCGGGATTCCGCTGCGGATGAATTTCTATACGACCGACGAGCTGGAAACGATCGTTTCACGCGGTGCCCGCATCCTCGATTGTCCGATGAAGCCGGCCGGTGCGCGCGAGATCGCGCGGCGCTCGCGCGGTACGCCGCGCGTGGCGGGACGCCTGCTGCGCCGGGTGCGCGACTTCGCCGTCGTCGCGGAAACCTTGCCGGTCACCGCCGAGGTTGCCGACGCGGGGCTCAATCGCCTCGGTGTCGATCAGCGCGGCCTCGATGCGCTCGACCTGCGGTACATGCGTATGATCGCCGAGAACTACGGCGGCGGTCCGGTGGGGATCGAAACTTTGGCCGCGGCATTGGCCGAAGAACGCGATACGATCGAAGAAGTCGTTGAACCCTTCCTGCTGCAGCAAGGTCTGATCGAACGCACGCCGCGTGGCCGCGTTCTGGCCGCGGCGGGATGGAAGCATATCGGATTGGCGGCGCCCGCCCGGCCGCACCAAATCGATCTTCTTGGCGACGACGACGCTGGGAATGGGGGGCGGAGCGGACGGCGATGACGACGGAACAGGGGGGCCGTATGGTGGGGCGCACCCACCATTACCCGGTGCGCGTCTATTTCGCCGACACCGATGCCGCGGGCATGGTCTATCACGCCACCTATTTCGCTTATGCCGAACGCGCACGCACCGAGATGATGCGCATCGCCGGCTTTGACCACGTCACCATGAACACGAAGCTTGGTCTGTTGCTCGGCGTGCATTCCTGCGACGCCGAATATCTGCGGCCGGCGCGTCTCGACGACGAACTCGAGATGCGCACCTCGGTGGCCGAATTGGGGGGCGCCAGCATCCGCTTGCGCCAGGACGTCTGGCGCGACAACGAAGAGCTCGTGCGCATGGGCGTCCGATTGGTCTGCATTGGGGCGGACGGCAGAACCGCGCGCATCCCCGGCGATATGCGCGACAAAGTCCGGACTCTTCTGTCTTCGGAGGCTGAATAAGAATATGGACCCGGTACAAACTGCGGCCCTTCCAGGTTCGGTGACGGGCGACATGTCCGTCTGGGCGCTGTTCATCGACGCCGACCTGATCGTCAAGGCGGTGATGCTGCTGCTGCTCTTCGCCTCGATCTGGTGCTGGACGATCATCTTCGACAAATGGTTCCGCCTGCGCACGCTGTTCAAGCGCGCCGACCAGTTCGAGGAAGCGTTCTGGTCGGGCGGTTCGCTCGAGGAACTCTATGATCGCATCGGCTCGCGGCCGCTCGATCCGATGTCCTCGATCTTCGTCGCCGCCATGCGTGAATGGCGGCGCGCCACCTCGAAAGGCTTGGGCGAGGCCGAGGCGATGCGCGGCCTCGCACGCCGCATCGACCGCGTGATGCAGGTGACGCTGAGCCGCGAGATGGAACAGCTGGAAGCCCGCATGGGCTTCCTCGCCTCTGTCGGCTCGACCGCGCCCTTTATCG
>CAZNZI010000871.1:0-2689 GCA_964577475.1 uncultured Rhodospirillaceae bacterium | reverse complement strand
GAAGACACCACATCCTGCCCGGCGCACCGCGCCGGGCCCCTTCCTTCTCCCCGCTACGCGCGGAGAAGGAGTTTCAGATTACGCCCTGCTCCACCGCTGCACGCCGTCCGCGTCAAGGTGGCGCGTCACCAGGCCCCGCGTGCGCGCGTGGTGCAGATGGGCGAGCGCTTCGCCGAGTGCGAAGAAGACCGTGCGATCGTCGAGCGCACGCTTAAACATCACCTTGATCAGATCGGTTGCGCTGATCGGCGTCTTGCACGCCTCGGCTGTCAGTTCGATGCGCTGTTCGTGATGGCTCGCCATCGTGTCGATGCGCTTGTGCAGGCCGCGGAACGGCAGCCCGTGCGAGGGCAGCACCAGCGTGTTCTCGGGCAGCGGCTGCAACCGTTCGAGCGAGCCCAGATAGAGGCCGAGCGGATCGGCCTCGGGTTCGTTCGACCACACCGAGATATTCGGGCTGATCGAGGGCAGCACCTGGTCGCCCGAGATCAGCACGCCCAATTCGGCGCACCAGAGCTGGGCGAGTTCGGGCGAATGGCCCTCGCCGACGATCACCTCCCAGCGCCGCCCGCCCAGCGCCAGGGTCTCCCCGGCGCGGATACGGTGGTAGCGCGACGGCACCACGGGCGTGAGATGCGCATAGCCATTGCCGCGCTCGGTGGCGAGCGCGAGGAGCTTCTCGTCGAAACCGTGCGCCTTATGGAAGGGCACCGAAACCGCGTTGAACGAGTCCTTCGGCTGCTGGCTGAGGTTGTGCCCCATCAGCCACTCGACCAGCGTCGTCTCCATCACCAGCCCGTAGCGTTCGGTCAGCCAGTGCGCGAGGCCCATATGGTCAGGATGGAAATGGGTGCAGATCAGCCGTGTCGGCGCGCGGCCGCCCATCGGTCCGGCCAGCACCGCATCCCACAGCGCCTTGCTCTTGTTGCTGTTGAGTCCCGTGTCGACGATCGTCCAGCCATCGCCTTCGTCGATCAGCCACAGATTGATGTGGTCGAGCGCGAAAGGCAGCGGCATGCGCAGCCAGATGATGCCGGGGGCGACGGTGAGCGTGTGACCCGGTTCGGGCGCGGCGGGAAAGGGCAGGTCCAAAGACATGGCGCCGTGCTATAGCAGAGAAATCCACCCGCCGATAGCCGACACACAGCCTTGAAAAGATGCATGATTTGGTATGCGTCCTTAAGGCGGCCACGCTTCAGCACGGCGCAGAGACGCCGAATGGGCAGCCGAACATAGATTCCAAAGCGCGCCGGCTGTATATTGAGGACCTTCAGAATACATCGTGGTCCACTATCGAATTTCATCACCGATATTTGGCCACCGGGTGATTCTGCGTTCCTGGAAATCAAAACGGATCGTTTCAACCATTACCCGTATCGGACCGTTTGCCGAGCGGCGCTGGGAAACAACGACGGTCGCGTGACCGTTTTGCCGGAGGGATTTCATGCCAAGTCTCGCAAGCGAGAGGGTATTCAACCGAGTCAACAGTTGGGTAAACCTCCAAAATCCTTGGATACCCACTTCGATCCAAGTGGGTGGCGATTTTCGAGCCTGGGCCACCGGCGGTCCGGCACTCGTTCCACCATACGGCAACACTTCGTGCTCCTGCTTCGAGATGATCCTTCTCGCGGCGGCCCTCGAAGGCGCGCGCCCTCAGAATTGGTTTAACGGCCTGTACCAGTACGCGGGCGGCGCACAGGGGGTGATGAACTGGATGAGGCGTTGGACGAGAAATCTTTTCGGCCAGAATGTCACGCAGCTGAATGTTCAGCAGTATCTGTACGATGTGAACGGCAATGTCCCGGTCAAAGGGGATATCGTTCTCTTCAATCAGGCACCCAATGCCGTCGGCATCTTTCATCACGTCGCGATAGCGACGGGTCTCACCTATAACGGGCATTCGGGCGTGTTGAGTTTCTATGGGGCCAACAGCAACGCGCCGACGCCGGTGATTCGGACATCGATCGAAAGGCTGACGGCCCAGGGCGGACAAGTGTTCATGCAGCAGGGACAAGTCGATATCTACTTCGCCCGGCCGCGATGGTAGACCCTGCGCCGCCGAATCGAGGCTGATCGCCGCTATGCTCCGGCGCGGCGCGGCGACGCGCTGTGTTTTCGGGATAAACCGGATAAGGTGGCGTGTCGTGATGCGCGGCATCGACCTGGAGCCGGATTGAATCTCGCTTTCCTCATCATCGTTCTGGCTTCGGTCATCGTCGCGGGGGTGCGCCAGGCCATCGACCCCGGCTCGAATGCGATGGAGGCCCTGGGCACGGGCCTCGTGCAACAGGCCCAGGATGCGGTGACGCTGGGCATCGGTCTGGTCGGCGCGATGGCGCTGTTCCAGGGCATCCTCAAAGTGGCCGAGGCGGCGGGATTGCTTGCGGGGCTGGCCCGCGTGCTGCGCCCTTTGCTCCACCGCCTGTTCCCCGAAGTGCCGCCCGATCATCCGGCCATGGGTGCGATGGTGATGAATGTTGCGGCCAATATGCTCGGCCTTTCCAACGCCGCGACACCTTTCGGCGTGCGCGCGATGCAGGCGCTCGACCGGCTCAATCCCGCGAAAGGCACGGCCACCGACGCGATGGTGCTGTTCCTCGCCATCAACACGGCGAACGTGACGCTGCTGCCGACCCATGTGATGGCACTGCGCGCGGCCTCGGGTTCGCACGATCCGGCGGCGGTGATT
>CAZNZI010000870.1:0-6191 GCA_964577475.1 uncultured Rhodospirillaceae bacterium | reverse complement strand
ACGCTGCTGTCACGCCGCATCGGCATGAAGGCGGCCGAAGAGTTGATCACCAGCGGCCGTGTCATGCCTGCGGCCAAGCTGCATGAGATGGGCGTGGTCGATATCCTGGTGAAGAAGGGCGAAGGCGAAGCGGCCACACGCAACTGGATCGCGAAGAACCATAAGCGCCGCAACGCGCTGCAGGCGATCTATGCCGCCCGCCAGCACGTGCATCCGATCGAACGCGCCGAACTCGACGGCATCACCAATCTCTGGGTCGACGCCGCCCTGCGTCTGGGCGACCGCGACCTGAAGATGATGGGCCGGATCGTCCGCGCGCAGATGCGCCGGATGGAAAGCGCGCCGATCCCGCTGCCGACCAAGCCGATGGCCGTGCCTCAGGAGGCTGCCATCTCCATGGGCGCCTGAAACGCGGGCTGCTGGAACAACTGGCCGAACAGCCAGAAGTTCGTGCGCGTCGCGTTGGCGATGGTCTCTTGCGCGAGAGGGTCGTGGATGGTCTTCACGAGCTCCTTGAGATTGGCCATGTGGTCGAGATCCATCGACGCATGGGAACTCAGGAACTTGAACGCGCCCGGATCGGGATAGCCGGTCGAGCGCGCGATCGATGACGCGACCCGCCCGCCATAGACGGAGGAGATGACCTCGAGCGCATAGAGCATGCCCAGGACGCCGCAAGGATGGACGCGCTCGACCGTATAGTAGTTGAACGCGATCATCGCCTGGATCGGCGGGCTGGGCTGGATCAGACGGACCGCTTCGGCGTCGCCGCCCGTGGCGATGACATCGTCCATCACCCAGTCCTCGTGGCCCTGCTCTTCTTCGATGTTGTGGTAGAGCTGATAGCGCACCTGGCGGAAGTCTTCACCGAGCCGCGAGGCCGCCGCCGCCATGATCGGGCAGAAATGCCACACGACATGATAGAGATCGTGCAGGAACGCCGCATATTCGGTCCGCGTCAGCCCATGATTGATCATCGAGTGGACTTTCGGAATCGCTTCCAGCCCCCGGCGCTCCTCATCGGTGGTTTCAATCAGCCGCAAGAAAAACGACATCATCCTCTCCACTGCTCGCCGGCCCCCGCCGGACGTCTTTCAAATCCTGAACCGCCCAAGGCTCAACCCGTCGTGCGGCGCCGCTCTTCGATATGGCGATCGAAGGCCGTACGGGCCCGGTCGAATTCCTGACGCACCGTCGACACCAGGGCGGGATCGTATTTCATCTCGTCGTCGCTCATCCGCTGCGTGCGGCTGCACACTTCGGCCAGGCGCTCCGCACCCAGGCTCGAGGCCGAACCCTTCATCGCATGCATCAGGCGGCGCACCTCGGCATAGTCGGCCGCGTCGACCGCGCTTTCCATCTCGATCATCAGCTCGCCCTGGTCCTTGACGAAGGTCGCGATCAGACGTTCGACGAAAGCCGCGTTCGAACCGAGGTCTTCGAGCAACCGCAAGGTTTCGGCGTTGGCCACAGGCAGGGTCTGGACGGGTAGCGCCGGCAGCGGAGCGAGAGCGGGCGGCGCGGCGCGGCGCTGGACCGATGCGCCGCAAAGATGCGCCACCTCTTCGAGAAGGCGCATCGCCTCGATCGGCTTGGGCAGGAAAAGGTCGATTCCAGCCGCGACGCATTCGTCCCGCGCTTCCTGGGTGACATCGGCGGACAGAAGCACCTGCGGCACCCGCCGGCCGCCGGCCGCTTCAATCGCGCGCAACGCACGCGCCGTGGCAACGCCGTCCATGCCCGGCATATTGCGGTCGAGCACGATCAGGTCGAATTCCTCGGCCTCGATCGCGTCGAGCACGTCCTCGCCGTCTTCGACCAGCGTCACCGTGTGGCCGCCGCGTTCGAGAATCTTACCGACCACCTGACGGTTGGTGGCGCTGTCATCGGCGACGATGATGCGGAACCCGTTGTCTTGGCCGCGTTTCTGCAGATAGTCGCGCAGATTGACCACGCCGGGCGCAGCGTCGCGGTCTTCCTGCGCCGAGACGGCATGCAGCGCGTTGAACAGCAGCCGGCTCTGCACCGGCATGTGCAATACCGCCGCGAACCCGGCCGCCAATTCCGCCGGCACCGGCAAAGGCATCGCGCGGCCCGAGGCCGATGCAAGGCAAAGCAGCAGCGGCGGCATCGCCACGCCGCCGCGGCGCAGGCTGGCCTGGATGTGGCGCGCCGTATCGACACGGTCCGCATAGACCAGCGCGCTGTGGATCGGCGTCGCGGATTCGAGGCGTTGAATAGCGGCCTCGGCCGTGGAGGCGGTGAGAACCGTTGCTCCCCAACCGCGGAGGGTCTGGCCGATCGCTTCGCTTTCGCCGAGCGGGAAACCGATCAGCAGAACCGGCGCGCCGGCCAGCAAGCCGTCCTGGGCTTGCGCCTGGTGGGCAGGCTGTTTGGTGAAGCCGACCTCGAACCAGAAGGTGCTGCCGAGCCCGACCGCGCTTTCGAGCCCCATGCGGCCGCCCATCAGCTCGACCAGTTGTTTGGCGATGGCCGTGCCGAGACCGGTGCCGCCATATTGGCGCGTGGTCGACTGATCGGCCTGGACGAAGCTTTCGAAGATGCGGCCCTGCACCTCGGGCGGGATGCCGATTCCCGTATCGCGCACCGAGAATTTGATCAGCGACGAGTCCTCGTCCTCGGCCAGTTGCGAGAGGTGGACGATGACGCTGCCCTGGGCCGTAAACTTCACCGCATTGCTGACCAGGTTGATCAGCACCTGACGCAAATGATGGGGATCGCCGCACAGCGCATGGGGCACTTCCGGCATGATCGAGACGGCCAGCGTCAGCCCCTTCGCTTCGGCTTGCGGGCGGATGATCCGCACCGTGCCGTTGACCAGTGCGTGCAGATCGAAGTCCGTCTTTTCGATCACCAGACGGCCGGCTTCGATCTTCGAGAAATCGAGCACGTCTTCGATCAGCCGCATCAGGGTGCGCGATGCGGCCGTCAGCGTGCGCGCCATCTCGCCCTGTTCGGGGGCGAGATTCGATTCGGTCAGCAGGTCGCCCATGCCGATGATGGCATTGAGCGGCGTGCGCATTTCGTGGCTGACCACGGAAATGAAGCGCCGCTTCGCCTGGTTGGCCGCCTCGGCGCGGGCCAAGGCGCGGAACATCTTCTTCACCAGCGACAGCACGTACAGATCGAGGGCGACCATGCCCGCGATCAAGCCCATGCCGAGCGGCACATTGGCGTTGAAGAAGGGGTTGAACCAGATGACGACCGTAAAGCCGACGACGCTGTTGACCAGCGAATAGAGCAGATACGCCGGACCGAAACGGAAACCATTGGCCAGCGTGATCCACACATAGGCCAGCGACAGCGGCAGCGCGCGCATGTCGGTCTGGGACATGAAATAGGTTACGGCGGCCAGATCGAGGGTGATCGAGAACAGCCGCCGGACCGGCGAGATTTTCTTGCTGAGCAGGACCGAGACGAAGATCGCCACGGAGATCGCCAGGAAGCCGCCAATCGAGGCGATCAACGCATAGTCGGCATCGTCCAAGCCTTGCTGGTCGAGCAGGGTCTCCGGAACGAGATAGAAGAACAGCACCAGCGCGACCAGCGGCCGCACGATCGCCTGTTCATGTTCGGAATCGGGGCGGTCGCGCAGACGGGCGCCGAATGCGGCCAATCTGGCGCGCAACCGCCCGAGCATCAGCCCTCGCGGGACGGCGAGAGCGCGGCGCTTTCGGTGTCGCGCAATTCGCGCTGAATGCGAAGCGCATCATCGGTCACACCGATGAAGGCTTCCACCAGGTTGCGGTCGAAATGCCCGCCGGCATGGGCACGCAGATATTCGAAGGCCTTGGTGCTGGTCCAGGCGCCTTTGTAAGGCCGGACCGAGGTCAGCGCGTCATACACATCGGCCACCGCGACGATGCGCGCGGGGAGCGGAATGTCGTCCTTCGCCAGTCCGTTGGGGTAGCCCGAGCCGTCGAATTTCTCATGATGGCCGAGCGCGATCAGGGCGCCCATGCGCAGATATTTCGAAGGGCTGTCCTTCAGGATCTCGTGACCCATGATCGGATGCTGCCGCATCAACTCGATCTCGGCCTGGTCGAGCGGGCCGTTCTTGCGCAGCACATGATCGGGAATGCCGATCTTGCCGATGTCGTGCAACGGCGCGGCGCGCTCGATCGTCTCGATGTAATCGGCGTCCATGCCGATCGCCTTGGCGATCAGGCCGGAGTAGCGCGCCATGCGAATGACGTGGTTGCCGGTCTCGGCATCGCGGAATTCGCCGGCGCGGGCCAGGCGGATCAGGGTCTCGCGTTCGCGTTCGCGGATTTCGCGCGTCGCGACCTGGACCATCGTCTCGAGCATGCGGCGGCGGTCTTCGAGGATGAGTTGCTGGCGGCGCAGCGTGACCAGGTTGCGGCACCGCGCCAGACACTCGCGCGTGTCGATCGGCTTATTCAGGAAATCGGTGATGCCGGCATCGAGCGCGTCATAGCGGACCTTGCGGTCCTCGCGCACGGTGACCATTACGAAAGGCACATGCTCGTAGCCTGCGAAACCGCGCAGCCGGCTGGCCAACTCGATGCCGTTCATTTCCGGCATCAAATAGTCGATCAGCACCAGATCGGCGACATTCGTGGCGGCCCAGACGACGGCATCGATGGGACGGGCGAAGGACGCGATCGAAACGTTTTCGTCGAGATTGCGCGCAATCTCTTCAAGAATCGCCCGGCTCGTCGCCTGATCATCGATGATGAGAACAGTCGTTTGAACGGCCGGTACGACACGCAGGTGAGGTATGGCCACCGCCGACCCCCATTCTCGGCATCGGTGAAGTAGAACGACTAAAGACTAGCAGTGGTATTTGGGTGTGTCCAGCCGAGGCACCCCGATTTTCCTCGGGAAAATGGGCATTTGCGGCCGCTTATCTTTTCGCTGCCATCGCGAATTTTGATGAAGTCTTGTGATCGATCGATCGGTCGACCGCAAGGACTAGCGATTGTCCGGGCAAGTCTACGCATAATGAACGCCTACACACGCAAATCAGAAGAAGATCGAGGGATTTTCAATTAAGGCGCGATGGCGTTCAACCGGCCCCGTCCACCCAGCCCGCCGATCAGCAAGATGATGGCGCAGGGCACGAGATTGATGACCAGCACCAGCGCGGAGGCCTGCACCGTGTGCAGCAGCAGATGCGCGGTATCGGCGAAGCCTGCGACGGCAAGCGCTGCGACCCAGGCCGTGCCGCTGGGCCGCAATGGCCGCGTCCGGCGCAGCATCATCCAGAGCACCAGCGCGAGCGGAATCGTCGCGGCTACGATCGTGGTCAAGCAGCGCTCGCTCTCTTCCATCACCGGCGCTTCGGTTGGGATCACGATCCAGTGCGCGAGACAACCGACGGCAAAGCCGGAAAGCCACAGCACCAGTGCCGGCACCGGCAGCAGCGACCAGAGTTTCGAACGGTCCGGCAGGCTGACTTCGAATGCGGCAAGGGTTGCGGTGACGCCAGTCAGCCACGCCCCGAGAAGCTGAACCCAGTAGGACGCGAGCTGGGACTGCTCGGCGAAGTCCGCGCGCAAGCCGCGGATCCAGGCCAGGATCAGGATGACCACGGTCGCGAGCACGATCAAACCGAGCGCGCGCAAGGGCGGCGGCGGCAGGCGCTTTACCGGCGCCGCGCCGCTGGACAGGGACTCGATCAGATCATCGGTCTTGCCCATCGTGCTCTACCAATCCTCTTCACCCAGGATCACCCGCAGCCGCTTCACGGCCCGATGCACCGCCACCTTCAAGGCCGTCTCCGACTGGCCGGTGCGAGCGGACGCCTCTTTCAACGACAGCTCCTTCAGTTTCAAAAGCTCGATCGCCTCGCGCTGGCCGGCCGGCACTTCCGCGACGGCGGCGCGCAGACGGCGCGCCTCATCCGCCGCTTCGATGCTATTCGTTTCGACGGCAACAAAGGTTTCATGCTCTTCCGTCAATTCCGTCTCGCGGGCCCAGGTGCGGGCGCGGCTGCGCCGTTTGTCGGCCAAGCGGTTGCGGGCGACGCCCGCCAGCCAAGGGGTAAAGGGCCGGGCCGGATCATAGGTATGGCGGATGGCATGGATGGTCATCAGCACGTCCTGCACGCCGTCTTCGCAGTCGTCGGGCGGCAGGCCCGCGCGCCGGGCCAGCGCGCGCAAATAGGGCGTAATGCTTTTAAGGAGCTGGCGGTAGGCGGCTTGGTC
>CAZNZI010000869.1:0-4428 GCA_964577475.1 uncultured Rhodospirillaceae bacterium | reverse complement strand
ATCCTGTCGATGGCGATGATGCTGCGCTATTCCTTCGACATGGGCGCCGAGGCCGATCTGGTCGAGAATGCCGTGAAGACCGTACTCAACAGCGGCCTGCGTACCGCCGACATCATGGTCCCGGGCGCCAAGAAGGCCTCGACCAAGGACATGGGCGACGCGGTGATCAAGGAATTGGACAAGGCGGCGTAAGCGCTTCAGCGAAGCGCTCCTGGCGACCTACGCCGGCGGCATTTCGGGCCCGAGCACGGAAGAAATGCCAACGCGCGGGACCGCGATCACGTCTTCGCTCTGCGACGGGGAGATGCCCCTTAGTGCCGGCATCTGCGTCAAATGTTTTGCCAAGGTCGTGAACCACACTGAATTGTGATGCCCTGTTCAGTGTCTGATTTGGACGACCAGACTGTCAGTGGTTGGATCTCATCGCTTAATCGCTCTGACTCTCAGCGCCAGATACGGCTTACCCGGCAACTCGATGCCGAACGCCGCATCGGGTTTGCCGCCTCGGACAACGTCGCCATGCCGGGTCGGATGCTGGATCGGCGGTGCGATTTTCTTGGCCGGCGTGACGGTCATATTCCACGTGTCGATCACATCCACGTCGTAGTTGTCGTGATCGGTCGGCAGGCCGGTCGACCATTCGACCGGACGGTGTTCGCCGAAATAGATGAAGCACACGTCGCCGTCACGTGCGGCCGAGACGCGGCTCCAGGGCCAAGCGTCGGTGCCGCCGAGCGGCTCGAGACCATTCTTCACATCGGGCTCCATCAGGTCGCGCAGGAAGCCGATCCGTTTCCAGGCCTGGCCGCGCAGTTCGCCGCCCTTTGCCCACCAGATGAGATCCTGCGGATGGGCATAGGTCTCGCCATGACCGGCATAGCCGCCGCGCGTCACGGTGACCCAGAAACGGTGGACCAGCTCTTCCGCCGAGAGGTTGCCCCAGGACTGGAGGATGTTTCCTTCGTATTCGGGCTCGTCGTTGACCACCGGCTTTCGGTAGGTGTCGCGCCAATCAGGGGTCTTCTTCGTATCCCAGTTCTGGATGCAGACATGAGACACCCACGGCTTGCGGTGATCGAAGTTCATCCGTACGTCGCCGTTATGGATCGACTTCAGATGACGATAGGGGTCATTCTCTTCAAGGATATGGAAATAGCGGTCCCACTGGGTCAGCGGCTTGGTGTTGAGCAGGAAGTCGTATTCGTTGGCGAGCGACCACCAGACGTTGCGATAGGCCGAGAGGCGAGCGGCGAGGTAGGCCACATAGCGATAATCCTGCTCGGCCGACATGTCCGCATAGCCCCAGCGGTCATAGGGATGGAAGATGATGATGTCGGCTTCGATGCCGAGATCACGCAGGGCGCCGACCTGCGTTTCGAAATGACGGAACGCGGCCGGGTTGGGACGGTCGAAATCGATCTTACCGTCGCTGCCGCGCTGATAGATGTCCTGTAAGGGCTCGTTGGTATTGTATGGGTAGTCCTTGGGGAAGGTGCCCATGCGCATCTTGTTGAAACGCGCCTTGCTCAGCGTATCCAGCGTCTGCCTTTGCATCGCCAGAGGCTGGTGTGTCCAGGCATAGCAGGTCGTACCGAAGGGAAAGTAGGGCGTGCCATCGGCATAGGCGAAGTGGAAGGTGTTGCGCACATGGACGGGACCGTGATTGCCGGCACCTGGTGCGCCCGCTGTCAGGGTTCCCGTCTTGCCGTCGAGCGCCGCCGTCTTCGAGCGCGTGCGGAAGCTCCATTCGCCCTCATGATCGGGCATGAAGCGCACGCGATAGGTGCCGTCACCGTCATAGAAACCGGGCACGCGCACCTCGCGGCTGCCTTGGGTGAACAGCGCGTCGAAGGCGACGTCGACGAAGGGATTGCCCGTCGATGGTCCGCTGAACGAGGCTTCGAAGATGTCCCATTTGGCGATGGTGGCGGTCATTCCTTTATGGCTCCGGTGATCAGGCCTGAAACGAAATAACGCTGGAAGATCATGTAGACGATGATGGCTGGCAGCACGGTCATCACGATCGCGGCGTTGAGCTCGCCGTAGTTGCGCGAGAATTGGCTCTGGAAGGACATCAGCCCGAGCGGCAGGGTCCAGATGCGGTTGTCCTGGAGGATCACCAGCGCCATGGCGAACTCGTTCCAGGTGGCGACGAAGTCGAGGATCAGCAGGGCCGCGAGAACCGGCAGGGAGATCGGCAGGAAGACGCGCCACAGGATCGCGAAATGCGAAGCGCCGTCGATCTCGGCGGCTTCGCTCAATTCGCGCGGCACCTCTTTGAAGAACCCGTAGAGGATGAAGACCTGATAGGGCACCCCGAAGGCGAGATAGGGCAGGATCACGCCGATATAGGTGTTGATCAGATGCATGCTGTTCACGACGCCGAAGATTGGCGCCAGCATGACCTGGAAGGGGATGATCGAGCCGAACAGGATCAATAGATAGATCAGGCGCTGACCGGCGAAAGGGATGCGCGACAGCGAATAAGCGGCCATCGCCGAGATGAAGAGCCCGAGCGGCACCTTGACGATCGTGATCAGCGCGCTGTTGAACACGGTCACCGAGAAATGGCCGCGGCCCCACGCCCCGGCGAAATTCTCCCAGGCCGGCGAAGCGGGCGGCGCGAAGGGGCTCGTATGCGCGATATCGGCAGCCGATTTGAGCGAACTGAAGACAATGAACACGAAGGGCGCGAGCCAAACCAGCGCGACGGCGATCAGAACGGCCCATAGGGCGACCAGCACGGGATCGACCCGGTTCGAGCCCATAGGCCGGAAGGCGGTTGCGAGGGCGCTCATTTCACCTTCGCCTCTTGGCGCAGGGTCCAGCGCAGATAGGGAACCACGATCGCCACGGTGACCAGCAAGAGGATCACCGAGATGGCGCTGCCGTTGCCGAAATTGCCCAATTGCAGCGCCTGCGTATAAGACCAGAGGGCGAGCATCTGCGTGGACTGCGCCGGCCCGCCGCCCGTCATGCCGTAGACGATGTCAAAGGCCCTGAGTGAATTGATCAGCGACAGGATCAGCACCACCGTGATGGTGGGGCGCAGGGCGGGCAGGATCACATGCCGGAAGGTCGCCCAACGGCCGGCGCCATCAATACGGGCGGCCTCGACGAGAGTCTGCGACACGTTCTGCAGCCCCGCCAGGAACAGTACCATCGAGAATCCGACGGTCTGCCACACGCTGGCGGCGAACATCGACAGGAGCGCGATCTTGCGGTCACCCAGCCAATCCTGGACAAGGCTTTGGAGGCCCCAGCCGGTCAGCAATTCATTGAAGAGCCCGAAGAAGGGGTCGTACATCCATTTCCAGATCGTCGCGACCGCGATGGGGGCGACGATCACCGGCAGATAGAACACGGCGCGCAGCAGCGTGCGGGCGAGAATCGGTTGATTGAGCGAAAGCGCCAGCGTGAACCCGCCGAGCGGGGGCACGATCAAAGACAGGATCGTCCAGAGCAGGGTGTTCTTGAGCGAGGTCCAGAACACCGGATCGATGGTGAAGATCTGGCGATAGTTGTCGAGCCCGACGAACTCGGATGTCGGTGTCAGCCCGTTCCATTTGACGAAGCTGAGATGCACGACATCGAGCATCGGGTAGAACGCGAAGATGCCGTAAACGAGAACGGCCGGCGCGAGCAGGAGCAACCCCTGGATCAAAGGCGACTGAAGTGCGCGATGCATCTCGGCCCTGCTTAGAAAAACGGTCCCGATCTTACGACCGGGACCGTCAGAAACCCAGGGGAGGGTCTAGTGCGGATGAGCGGCGATGAAGGTCTGCATCTGTCCCGCAGCCTTGGCCGGGTCGAGATTGTCGCTCGCCACTTCGTTGATGATCCGCCAGTACTCGGTGGTTTCGGTGAGCGGGAACGCCTGGTCGCCGTTGACGTACAGACCCTTGGCCGATGCGAAAATCTCCTGCACCTGCTTGTTCAAGGCGCTTTGGTTTTCGTATTTGACGTTCTTGTTCACCGACAGCGCACCGAAGCGGCCGAGGTTCTTCTGCTGGACCTCGTCGGATTCGAGGTAGTCGAGGAACTTGGCTGCGGCATCGGGCGCCTTGCTCTTGGTCGAGATGTAATTGTACTCGCCGAAGCCATAGAGACGGCCGGTGCCGGTCGGGATCTGGAAGGTGGCGTAGTCATCCAGATTGACCTTCGCGCCGCGGAGCTGATCCACGAACCAGTCGCCTTCGAGCGCCATGGCGGCGCGGCCCTGCAGGAACAGGTTGAAGGCCTGCTGGTTGTCGATGCCCATGAAGGGCTTGAGGAAGTACTTCGAGGTCCAGTTATGGAACTCGACGATGGACTTGGAGGCGCACTCCTCCTTGCTCCAGTCGAGCTTCATGGCCATCAGGCCGTCGTTCTTTTCGGCGCCGCAGGTGGCTTCGAGAATGGCGTCCATCATGCGCATGACGTGCCAGT
>CAZNZI010000868.1:0-4216 GCA_964577475.1 uncultured Rhodospirillaceae bacterium | reverse complement strand
TGATCTCGGCCAGCTTCAGATGCGCCTGTGCGATGCCAAGATCGGCGCGGGCCACGCGCAGTTGCTCGTCGATTTCCGGCGCGTCGATCTCGGCCAACAGGTCGCCACGCTTCACATGGGCCCCGATGTCGAAGTACCACTTCTTCAGATAGCCGCTGGCGCGGGCATAGATCGGCGTGTCGCTGAAGGCCTGGGTGCTGCCGGGCAGGACCACCGTCTCATTGGGCGCGCCGGCGGTCGGCTGAACGAGGCTGACGGTGGGCACCGCCGATTCCTCGGTTGCCTTGGCCAGCGCCGTTTCGGCGGTGGCGCGGTCGCGGATGCCCATATAGACCGCGACACCGAGCACGACCACGGCGACAGCCAGGATGGCAAGGCCCATGCCCTTCCGGCCGCGGCGTGGCGGCCGCGCATAAGGCGCGGGCCGCTCCTGTATCCCGCTCAGCGAATCGTTGCCGTGAGGCGTCATCATCGTGCTCCGTCAAACCGTCTGCGGCGCCGCGCCTTGCGCGGGCTTGCTGTGGCGGTGCAGCAGGCTGAAGACCGCCGGAACGAAAATCAATGTGGCCACCGTGGCCAGGATCAGCCCCCCGATCACCGCGCGCCCCAAAGGCGCATTTTCCTCACCGCCCTCGCCCATGCCCAGCGCCATCGGGACCATGCCCATGATCATCGCCAGAGCCGTCATCAGCACCGGCCGCAACCGCGTATAGCCGGCCTCGATGGCGGCGCGGACCGCATCGCCATGCTCCGCCAGCCGCTCGCGGGCGAACGATACCACAAGGATCGAGTTCGCGGTGGCGACGCCCATGCACATGATCGCCCCCATCAGGGCGGGCACACTGAGGGTGGTATGGGTGAAAAAGAGGAATAGCACGATCCCAGCGAGCGCACCCGGCAGCGCGGTGATAATGATGAAGGGGTCGAGCCAAGACTGGAAGTTGACCACGATCAGCATGTAGACCAGCACGATCGAGAAGGCGAGACCGCCCAGGAGACTGGCATAGGAATTCTGCATCGTGCTGATCTGTCCGCGCACGGTGATGAAAGTGCCGCGCGGCAGGGTTTTCCGTGCCTCATTGACGATCTTGGTGATGTCGGTATTCACCGCCCCCAGATCGCGGTCCTGGACCGAGGCATAGACGTCGACAACCCGGCGTATGTTGTAGTGCGAGATCATCTGCATTTCGCTCGAACGCTTGATCGTCGCGACGTTGCCCAGGATCTCGTGGGTCTTGCCGCCCACGGCGCTGATGGGGATGTTCTGCAAATCCTGGATCGACTGCATGTCGTATTGCGGCGTAACGGCGATCAGGTTGTAGTTCACGCCATTCTGCCAGTTGAGGAAGAACATCGGCGTCACCTGCGAGCTCCCGCTCAGCATATTGAGCACGCTGTTGGCGACGTCGCGTTCCGACAAGCCGCCCTGCGCCGCCTTGGTGCGATCCACCGCCACTTCGAAGGTCGGATAGTCGAAGGGCTGTTGCACGCGCGCATCGGCCACACCGGGCACGTGGCGCAACTTGTCGAGGATCTGGGTCGCGATCAGATGGCTGGCCTCGAGGTCGTTACCTTCAATCTGGATGTCGAGTGGCGAGGGAATGCCGAAGTTCAGGATCTGCGTCACGATGTCGGGCGGCAGGAAATAGAACATGACGCCGGGAAACTGCTTGGGCAGATCGACACGCAACCGGCGCACATAGTCCGCCGTCGGCTGATGGTCTTCCTTCAGGGTCAGCAGGATATCGGCGTCGCCCGCGCCGACCAGGCCTGAGGTCGAGTGCGAGAAATTGATCGTGCTGTAGGGCAGGCCGATATTGTCGAGGATCGCGTCGAGATCCGTCTTGGGAATCTCGGTGCGCACGAACTGCTCGACCCGGTCGGCCAGCGCCGCCGTCTCTTCGATGCGCGTACCCGACTTGGCGCGCAGATGCAGGATGATCTGGCCATTGTCGGTGTCGGGAAAGAAGTTCTGGCCCAGGAACGGCACCAGACCGAAGCAGGCGAGACAGGCGAAGAAGAAGACGGGGATGAAGACGCCGCGGCTGGCCACCAGCGCCGTCAGCAGGCCCTGATACCAGTCGCGGAAGGCATCGAAGCCGCGGTCGAAACTGCGCTGCATCATCTTGAGCGGGTTGCGCGTCGGCTTGCCGGCGTGGTCCTTGGCGCGCAGCAGATACATCGCCAAGGTCGCGACCAGGGTGCGCGAGAGGAAGTAGGACCACAGCATCGCGAAGACGACCGATTCGGCCAGCGGCACGAACAGATATTTGGCGACGCCGCCCAGGAAGAACATCGGCAGGAACACGACGCAGATGCAGAGCGTCGCCACCAGCGAAGGCACCGCGATCTGCGCCGCGCCTTCGAGGATCGCCTTGTTGAGCTCATGCCCCTCTTCGAGGTGGCGTTCCATGTTCTCGATGGTGACCGTCGCGTTGTCGACCAGCACGCCGACCGCGAGCGCCAACCCGCCGAGAGTCATGATGTTGATCGTCTCGCCGAGGAAGCTCAGCACCACCACGGCGCCCAAGATCGAGAGCGGAATCGAAACGGCGATGATGATCGTGCTGCGCCAGCTGCCCAGGAAGATTAGGATCATCAATGCGGTCAGGCAGGTGGCGATCACGGCCTCGCGGATCACGCCGCTGACGGCCGCGCTGACGAAGACGCTCTGGTCGGCCAGCAGCGACACTTTCAGATCGGGCGGCAGGGTCTGCCGCGCGCGCTCCAGCGCCTTGCGGACACCCGCGACCACGTCGATGGTGGAAGCGGTCCCGTTCTTCAGCACGCTGAACATGACACCGCGCTGGCCGTTCTGGCGCACGATATTGGTCTGCGGCGTGAAGGCGTCGCTGACTGTGGCCACATCGCGCAGATAGACCATCGCACCATTGACCGACTTGATCGGCAGGTTGTTGAGGTCTTCCACGGTGCGCGGCGCGCCGTTCAGCCGGGCGTCATATTCGAACTCGCCGATCTTGGCCGTGCCCGAGGGCAGCACCAGGTTCTGGCTGGTGACGGCGTTCAACACGTCGAGCGGCGCCAGTCCCTTGGCCTGCATCTGCCCGGGGTTGAGGAAGATCATCATCTGGCGCTGCTTGCCGCCGTATGGGTACGGGATCACCGCGCCGTTCACGGTGACGATCTGCGGGCGCAGGAAGTTCACCGCTTGGTCGAACAGCCGCTGTTCGGGAATGTTCTTACCCGATAGGCCGAGCTGGACGATCGGCACGCTCGACGCGCTGTAGTTGAGGATCAGCGGCGGCTGGGTGCCCGGCGGCAGGCCGCGCAGCACGGTCTGCGAGATGGCGGTGATCTGCGCATTGGCGGTGTCGAGGCTGGCATGGGGCTGGAGGAAGACCTTGACCACCGCGATGCCGTTGATGGTGGTCGATTCGATGTGCTCGATATTGTCGACCGTCGTGGTCAGCACGCGCTCGAAGCCGGTGGTGATGCGGCCCTCGACCTCTTCCGGGTTAAGCCCGGTATAGCCCCAGGCCACCGCGACGACCGGAATATCTATGCTGGGGAAAATATCGGTCGGGGTGCGGAGGATGACGATCGGGCTGATGATCAGGATCATCAGGGCCAGAACGATGAAGGTGTAGGGCCGGGTTAGCGCGACACGGACAAGCCACACAGGACGACCCCACCTTTCTGCAACGGCGCGATGCTAGCCCGCGGCCGACACGGTGTCAGCACCGGACGCCGCGCGGGATGGCTGCGATGCGCAGGCCGCAACGGCCGGAGGGGATTCTCGGCATCGCAACCCGGGAATCCTCAACTATCGTGTAACAGGCTTGTTTCAATGCGAAATGGAACTGGGCCATACTCGCGGGCCTTGCCGTCCATGATCGAAAAATCTCCCTAGCTTTTGTCCGGGAATGGAACGATGTCGTTGGCACCCGCGCAGCACCGCGCTCTTTGGATTCTGCGTCTCAGCACCACCGCCATCCTGTTCGCCAACGGTGTCGGCATCGGCAGCTGGGCAGCAGCGATCCCGCGGCTGAAAGGCATGCTGGCTCTGTCGAGCGCGCAGCTCAGCCTCGTGCTTCTGGCGATGGCGATCGGCGCAATCATGGTCATGCCGCTGGCCGGCGTGCTGATCCCGCGGCTGGGCGGCAGCGGCCTGGCGCTGAACCGCGGATCTCTGCTGTTCGGCCTCGCCTTCTGCCTGCCGGGCTTCGCGCCGAGCCTGGGCGTGCTGATCGCGATC
>CAZNZI010000867.1:0-7056 GCA_964577475.1 uncultured Rhodospirillaceae bacterium | reverse complement strand
GGCGAGCGTATTCGCGAGGCGGAACTCTCGAAATTCCTCGGCATCAGCCGTACCCCGGTTCGCCAGGCGCTCCAGCGTCTCCAGACACGCGGCCTGCTGAATTTCGCCCCCGGGCGGGGGCTGATGGTCGCCGAACTCAACCGTCAGCAGGTTCTGGAGCTTTATGCCGTTCGTGAATTGCTGGAGGGCGGCGCGGCCAGCTTCGCCGCGCAACACGCTTCGCCCACCGACATCATGGCCATGCAGGGGCTCCTGGAAGATTTCCGCAAGGCGGCTCCCGATCCGGTGAAATTGGCGCGCATCAACCGGATGTTGCACGAGGCAATCTACGAAGCCGCCCACAACCAATATCTCAATCAGTCTCTCAGTGACCTGCGTGACGTCCTGGCGCTTCTGCAAGGCACTACCTTCACGATCGAAGACAGGTGGCGCAGCGCCGATCAGGAGAACACCGAGATCATCGACGCGATTGCGCGGCGCGACGCGGTGGCCGCCGAACAGGCGGCGCGCCGGCATATCCGTGAGGCGCAAAAGGTCCGCCTGAAGATGTTGTTCTCGGCCTGAATCCTTTCTGCCATTCGGCCTAGGGTCGGATGGACTGCTGTACAGCCCGACCATACTCGTCCCTCAAGCGCTGCACAATTTCAGCGGCAGGCTGGACCCGCTCGATCGTGCCGATTCCCTGGCCCGCGCCCCAAATGTCCTTCCACGCTTTCGGTGACTCGCCGGCCGATGACGGCTCGGTCGGCGCGTAAGGTGGGAGGTTATTGGGATCGAGTCCGGCGCGCACCAGGGAGGGCCGCAGATAGTTTGCTGGAATGCCGCTGAAGCGATCGGTATAGATGATATCCGCAGCCGCTGACTCGACAATCATGCGCTTGTAATCGGATGGGGCATTCGCTTCCTCAGAAGCGATGAAGAGCGAGCCCACATAGGCAAGGTCGGCTCCCAGCACTTGAGCGGCAAGAATGGAACGGCCGGACGCGATCGCGCCGGACAGAATCAACGGTCCGTCCCACCATGCGCGGATCTCCTGTAGGAGTGCGAAAGGCGAGATCGTGCCCGCATGGCCACCGGCGCCGGCCGCCACGGCGATCAGCCCATCGGCTCCCTTGTCGATGGCTTTGCGCGCATGAACCAGATTGGTGACGTCGTGGAGGACAGTCCCGCCATAGGCGTGGACGGCATCGTTGACTTCAGGCCGCGCGCCGAGAGACGTGATGACGATCGGCACCTTGTGCCGGACGCAGGCGGCCAGATCGTCCTGGATGCGCGCATTGCTCGCATGCACGATCAGATTGACCGCGAAGGGGGCCGAGGGCGCTTCGGGATGGGCTGCGTCGTAATCGGCGAGTTCTTTCGTGATGCGCGCAAGCCATGCGTCGAGCACGGCGATGGGGCGGGCGTTCAAGGCGGGAAATGAGCCCACCACGCCCGCCTTGCACAGGGTGATGACCCGATCGGGATTGGAAATGATGAAGAGCGGGGCGCTGATCACTGGGACGGACAGAGGCCGCTCCCCGGGAGTCCAATACGTCATCGTTTCACGGTCCTTCGAGCCCATGCTGCAGGGCGTTATTTCGTGTTCTTCTGCTCCTTAGCCTTGGCCAGGAGTTCATCCGCCATGGTTTCGCCGACGGCCCAATGCATTGCGGGGACGGTCGTTGCGAACACACGGATCGTTTCGAACGGGGCACCCAGGGATTCGTGAATGGTGCGCGCAACGGCTCGCACGCATTCCTTCACCTTGGTTTCGTCGCGGCCCTCGATGAGGGAGATATGAACGACCGGCATCGTTGCCTCCTTGGCCAAAGATGATTGAACGCGCACCCCGTCAGCTGAGGCGGATGAAGTTTTGCCCACTGAACGGGCCGCGGCCCTGCTGGACCCGGCCGCCGATCGCAAGGCCACCCAGGTCGACCGGGGCGAAGCCGATTTTGTCTGCTATCGTCTTGATCTCGGTCTTAGCTGCCGCATCGTCACCCGAAACGAACACGATACGGCGACCGCCCGCCTCGCGCGGGTCGCGCGCCATGACGTCGGCCACCAGGTTGTTGAAGGCTTTAACAAGGTGGGCGCCGGGGATATGGCCGGCGACGATATCGCTCGAACTGCGTTCGCCCAGATCGGCGACACTCAATTCCCCATTCGGGCCGAACAGGTAGGGATTGCTGGTGTCGACGACGATCTTGCCGGCAAACGAACCAAGCGGTGCGACGGCCGCCGGAATGTCTTCCCATTTCACGCAGAGAAAGATGATCGGGGCCTTAACCACATCCTGCGGCGTACCAGCCCGCGCGTTACTGCCCAACTCCCCGATGAGCGGCTTGAGCGATTCAGGTCCGCGCCGGTTGGCCAGTACGATCATGTAGCCGGCCTTCGCCAGATGCCCGGCCAGTGCCTTGCCAACCTGGCCCGCACCCAGGATGCCGATTGTCGTGGTCATAAAGCGTCTCCCACAGAATGTCTTCTAAGTGACCCGGCAGGATTCGAGTAGCGCTGGGCTCGGGGTGAAGCCGATTCCCATGCCGTCAGGTATGCCGATGTAGCCGGCACGTGGCCGGGGCATTTGCAGCCCCACCGGCGGGTTGGTCTCCAGCCAGAAATATTCGAACACGCTTTCAGGCGGCAGCAGCGTGAAGAGGTTCAACGTGGCCATATAGCCCGGGCCGAGCGCGGCACCGTGTGGCATGATGATCCTGCCTTTTTGCTTGGCCAACGCGACGACTTCGAGGAATGGGGAAATACCGCCGATCTTGGTCAGATCGGGCTGCGCATAGGGAACGCTGTCGAGCAGCCGTTGGAATTCAAAGGCGGTGCCAGCGCATTCCCCACATGCAACGGTGAAGCCTTCTCTTCCGAGGCTTGCGAGGGTCGCGTAATCCTCCGGTGGGAAGACGGGCTCTTCGACCCACAGAATCTTCTCGTCCTTGAGAAGGGGCTCCAAATCGCGCAACTGCGCGGCTGAGAGCTGGCAATTGGCGTCAATCATCAATTTGTTGCCCACCTTGGTCGCACCGAGGCCGGCCTTGATCGGTTCCTTTTCAATCTCGTGGATCTTCACCTTGCGGAAGCCGAACTTGGTTGCGGTGCGTACCGCTTCGACGACGCGTTCCGGACTCGAGAAGCGGAGGAAACTTGCATAGGCCTCGATCGGCCGCACGCGATGGTCGGGATTGAGCAAACGCGCTAGCGACTTGTTCTCCCTGCGCGCGCGCAGGTCCCAGAGCGCGATGTCGACGCCCGACAACGCGAACAGCGCCAGGCCGCCACGCCCGAACAGAAGCAGCCGCTGCTGGCATTCGCGATTCCAGGCTGCGATATCGTCGATTGCCTGGCCGACCACGAGTGGTGCGATCATCGAGGTGATGGCTGCGGCCACCGGCTTCTGGCAGAAATAGGCGAAGCACTCGCCCCACCCGACATTGCCCGATTCGTCTTCGACACGGACAAGCAGCAACTCGACCGTGTTCCAGCCCGAGGGCATGATCGACCGGTCGCCATCGGAATTGTCGGTCGGGACGACCAACGGGATCGCCTCGACGCTGCGAATCTTATCCATAGCAGATCCTCATTCGCGCCATGGCATCCTCATAGTCCTGCTTCAGGCGGGCAACGATGGTGCGCGCTGGCTCGATGGCTTTGACCGCGCCGATGCCGTGTCCCGCCGCCCAGATGTCGCGCCACCGCTTCGGCATGACGTCGCCGATCGCGTTCTGGCTTGCGCTGGTGGGACCAAGATTCTGCGGATCAAGGCCGGCGCCGGCGATCGAGGGACGCAGATAGTTGGCGGGTAGGCCGGTGAAATGGTCCGTACAGACAATGTCGGCAGCGGTCGAATCGACTACCATCTGCTTATACGGTTCCGGCGCGTTCGCTTCTTCGGCGGCGATGAAGCACGATCCGACATAGGCTAGGTCTGCGCCGATGATTTGCGCCGCTAGGATCGCCCGGCCGGTGGCGATCGAGCCCGATAGGATCAGCGGTCCTTTCCACCACTGACGAATCTCGCCGATCAGGGCAAAGGGCGACAGAGAGCCGGTATGGCCACCAGCACCGGCGGCGAGTGCGATCAACCCATCGGCTCCTTTGTCGACGGCTTTGCGCGCGTGGACCAAGGTCGTGATGTCCTGCAAGACCAAGCCGCCATAGGCGTGGACCGCATCGTTCACCGCGCGATTGGCTCCCAGAGAGGCGATGATGATAGGGACCTGGTGCCGGACGCAAGCGGCAAGGTCGACATCCAGCCGCGGGTTGGTGTGGTGGACGATCAGATTGACCGCGTAGGGGGCCGCCGGTGTGTCAGGGTGGGCCGCGTCATGATCAGCTAACGCTTCGCGGATGGTGAGGAGCCAGCGGTTCAGCACTTCGATCGGGCGAGCGTTCAGAGCCGGTATCGAACCCACGACGCCCGATCTGCATTGGGCGATGACGAGTTCAGGGGTCGAGACGATGAACAAGGGAGCACCGATCACGGGCACGGCAAGAGGAATTCCGCGCGGCGTCCACACAACCGCGCCTCACACCTGAGCCGGCGAGAACAGGGCTGTGAGACTCCGCGCGTTCATTTGCCCTTTGCCCATTCACGGTCCTGTAGGACCCGCCAATCGATCTTGTTCGAGGGCGTACGGGGGAGGGGGCCACTGAACACGACGCCGCGTGGGGCTTTATAGACGGCCATGCGCGACCGAGCCCAACTGACGATATCTTCGGCCTTGATGTCTTTCGGGGCGTCCGGCTTCAACACCACCACGGCTTTCACGCTCTCGCCGCGGTAGGCATCGGGTGTCGAGATCACGGCGCATTCCTGAATCGCCGGATGCTCGTATAGCATCGCCTCGACTTCCGCTGGCCAGACTTTATAACCACTGGCGTTGATCATCCGCTTCAGGCGATCGGAGAGGAAAATATAGTTCTCTTCATCCTGCCGCCCGAGATCGCCGGTACGATAGAAACGCTTGCCGTCTATCGTGATGAAAGCCAAAGCGTCAGCGTCCGGCCGCCGCCAGTATCCTTTGAACATCTGCGGACCCGAAATGACGATCTCGCCGGTCTCTCCCGTCGGCAATACCGACAGGGTTTCCGGATCGATGATCAACGATTCGGTTTCATGAACCGGAATTCCGCCGCATTGCCGCTTGGGATGGTCGAGCGGATTGATGTGGGACGGCGACATGACCTCGGTCATGCCGTAGGCCTCGACATAGGGAAGGCCCGTGCGGGACTTCAATTCGGCCGCCACAGCCTCTGGCATCGCGGAGCCGCCGCCGGTGATCAACTTCAGGGACCGAAGGGCATCGGAATTCACGTCGCTCTTTGCGAGAAGGTCGACGACCATCGTGGGCGGGGCGTTCAGATAGGTGATCTTGTGACGCTGGATCATCTGCAACGCCACTTCGCGGTCCCATCGTGTCATCAAGACGACGGGAACTCCGGCCACGATGGGCGTGTTCATGGAATGCTGCATCCCGCCCACATGAAAAAGGGGCTGGAAGCCGGCGATGACCGAATCCGGCTTGACCGCATAGAGGCGTTCTTGGGAGTAGGCGGTGAACAGCATGGTCCCATGGGTGTGCATGCACGCCTTGGGCTTTCCGGTCGTGCCGGAGGTATAGATCAGGAGCGCTAGATCGTCTCGCGTTGCCGTCGACAAAACGGGCTTGGACGGAGGCTTGCTGTGCCCTTGCCATTCCACGAACGCCGGATGATCGGGCAGGGGTTCAGGCTCGCCAGACAGCACCTCGGGTAAACGAAATTCAACCGCCGGCGGCAGATAGTCACGGTATCGCGCGACAATGACATGCTGGAGATGGGCGCCGGCCAGTGGAGCGGCTTGCCGGGCGACGTCGGCACCGACGATCGCCACGCGCGCCTCAGTCTCCTGCACGATATGCTCGAGTTCGAGCGTCTTGTACATCGGGTTGGCGGAAATCGCGACGGCATCAGCGCGCAGGACGGCCTGGAAGGCGATGATGAATTGCGGCGAATTCTGGAGGCACAGCAGCACGCGGTCGCCCTTCGCGACACCGAGCTCCGTACGCAGTCGCCAAGCCAGTTGCTCGACCTCGTCATCCAGCTGCTTGGCCGTAATGGTTCGGGCATAGAAGAATATCGCCGGTTTATCCGGCGTCGACCGCGCCGTCCGGCGCAGCGCGGCGACCAGTGTTCCTTCGGGCAGTGTCAACTCGAAGGGCTCGCCGGCGGGCCAGAAGGGGGACAGATTCACCGCTTTATACCCCGTCGTCACACACTCCCTCCGCGCCGCCATTTGTGTTCCATTGGTCATTTCGTGCACTATTGCGCACGTTAGCATACAAAGTGATCATAGCAACAACTTTGTCGTGTCCGACAAGGGTTTCTGCAAACGGCCGACCGGGAAATTTGACTGTCATAAACGCACTCTGACTCGCCCGGCGAACTGGGGATTTTTCGATTGACAGCATTCGGTCAATTCTTTTGTATACTTTTGCATATTGAACGGCAAACGGCTAGTCGGCACGATGGTCACCGGAACGAGCTGGAAGCCGTGCGCGATCCGTCAGGCCGCCGGGCTTTTTAGGGTAATGGACGCTTCGTTGGAGAATGATCATGTCAAATGCTCTGGAGGAAAAGGGCGCGATCCAGGATGTCGTCCATGCCTATTGCTACTACGTCGATGAGCGGCGCTGGGCGGAATTGCGCAGTATTTTTACTGATGACGGCGAATGGGTGGCGCCCTATGCGCACGCCAAGACTGGCGACGAAGTGGTGACGGTGATGGACGGCCTCATTCCTCCCGAAGGCCAAGGTCCGTTGCGGAAGCACTTCGTCGCCAACCTTTTGATCGATCTCAAAGGGGACAAAGCGTCGGCGCGATCCAATTTTCACGTGGTGCGCGAGGCGGAGAATGGCCTCATGACCACTGTGTGCGGTACCTACGAAGACACGTTTCACAAAGTGGGCGGCAAGTGGAAAATCCGCAAACGGATCGTTCACCACGACTTCATGGGTGACCTCGGCCTGCGCGCCAAGAAGTAGACACCAAGTGGAGCAAAGCCGTCGCCGCGTTCCGCCTGG
>CAZNZI010000866.1:0-2626 GCA_964577475.1 uncultured Rhodospirillaceae bacterium | reverse complement strand
GGTCTCGCCGACGGCCGCATGGGTGCCGCGATGCTGGCGACGATCGCGCAGGCCCTGACGATCCCCGAGGCGGACTGGCCGGTGGCCGAAGTGCGTGTCGAACTGCCGCGCGGCCTGGGTCCGATCGTCGATCTGCTCAAGGTGCTCCTGAAACTGAAATGCGACGAGAACGACGTCGCCCAGCGCCTGGTGGCCAATACCGCCGATCTGGAAGCCATCGCCGCCGATGACGAAGCGCCGGTGTCGGCGCTGCAAGGCTGGCGGCGGTCGCTGTTCGGCGACGACGCGCTGCGCCTCAAGCACGGCAAAGTGGCGCTGGCCCTGGCCGAAAACGGCAAGGGCCTGCGGCTGATTCCGCTCGAAACCTGAATTTGTGGATTTCGGCCGAAAGGCCGAAGGGTCAGACCGGCGCGGCTGCCGCGTAGCGCGGCACCACCGGCGCCGCCGTCGCATCCGCCGGTTCCATCTCGACGACCGACCAGTTCTTGTCGTCGGCGAAGAGGGTGCGCAGCAGGCGGTTGTTCATCTCATGGCCGCAACGGATGCCGCGGAACAGGCCGATCAGCGGCGCACCGGCCAGCGAGAGATCGCCGATCGCATCGAGCACCTTGTGGCGCACGAACTCGTCTTCGTAACGCAGGCCTTCTTCGTTCAGCACGCGCTGGCCGTCGCTCGAAATCACCACGGCGTTTTCCAGCGAACCGCCGAGCGCGAGGCCAGCCGCGCGCAGTGCCGCCACATCCTGCTCGAAGCCGAAGCTGCGGGCCCGGCTGATCTCGTTCTTGAAGGCGCTGGCACCCATCACCACGGTGGTGGACTGGCGGCGGATCGCGGAAACCGAGAAGTCGATGGTGACTTCCAGCGCGAAACCGGTGCCGGGCAGAAGCTCGGCCACTTTCTCGCCGTCGCGCACCGTCACACGGCGCAGCACCTTGATCGCGCGGCGCGGGGCATTCTGTTCGACGGTCCCGGCGCATTCGATCAGGAAGAGGAAGGGCGCGGCGCTGCCATCCATCGCCGGCACTTCGGGGCCGGTGATGTCGATCAGCGCATTGTCGATGCCCATGCCGGCCAGGGCCGACATCAGATGTTCCACGGTGCGCACCTGATGACCCGCCTCGTCCTTGAGGCAGGTATTCATGCGCGTGTCGCCGACGCTCGACCAGATGGCCGGCACGATGGCGCCGCCGCCCGCGATGTCGACGCGGCGGAACCGGATGCCGCTGTCGGGCTCGGCGGGATTCAAAGTCATGGTCACGCGCGTGCCGGAATGCAGGCCGACACCGGCGCATGCGATCGAAGTCTTGAGGGTACGCTGACGAAGGGCGGGAGATTGCGGCGCTGCGCTGGTCGGAACGCGACCTTGTGTGTCCTTGACGCTGCTGCCCAAAACCGGCTCCTGCTGATCAAAATCGCCGGAAAACGGGTTCACCGGCACTGCATGTCTAACAGCCGGGTGTAACCCCCTCAAATCAATCATTGTTTCTGGATGTTTCGTGCGGCGGGCCATGATTCTCTCAGAATCTCAGAAGGTTATGGCTCGCGCCGTGTGGCGTTCCGGTGACCGCGTCCGCCCCCCTTCCGAAGCCGGAAGAGGGGCGAACTCGGCACTGAAACACGACGCCCGAGCTTAGTTGGCCTGGCGCCGGAGGAAGGCCGGGATGTCCAGCAGATCCTCTTCCGCCGCCCGCGAAGTCGGCAGACGATCCGCCGGGCTGACCCGGGTCGGCTGCGGGGCCGGCGCGGGAGCCGGGGCCACGGGCGTCGGAGCGGACGCAGGGGTCTGCGAAGCCTGACGCATGTGGCTGGCAAGACGCCCGATGAAGCCGCGGCGCGGTTCGCCGATGGGTGTCGGCTCGACCGGTTCGGCTGCCTTGGTCTCGACCCGCGGTTCGATCTTCGGCTCGATGCGGGTTTCGGTCCGTGAAGCGGCCGGCGGCAACTCCATGCTCAGCGTGCCTTGGACCGGCGCCGGACGTGTCGTCGACCGGATCACCAGCGCCGGTTCCGGCCGCGATAGCGGCGCGGCGGCCAGAGCAGGTTCGGTCCGGACGATCGCGGCCGGTGCGACAGCCACCACCGGAGTCGGAGCCTGAGCCAGCGGCGCACCATGGTCGGCCACCACAAGGCTGATGGCCGGGGCGGCGGCGACCGACGGCGCGGCCGCCGGAGCGGGCGTTTCGGCGACGAAGGCGACTTCCGGTTCGGCCTTGGCCTGAGCGGCCGCCGGCGGGGTCGGTTCCGGCTGCGACTGGGCGGCCTGAGCCGCCTGCGCCGCGTTCTGGGCCAGCATCGGCGTCACGAACAGCCGTTCGGCGGTGGCGACGCGATCGCCCAGGGTCGGGGCGCGCGGCGCGAGCGACGGCGCCTGGCGCTTGCCGGGCTCGATCAGCGAGATCACCGTGCCGCGCGGCTGGGACACGACGATCGGCTCGATGCCGGTCGCCACCACCGAGACGCGCATGCGGCCCTGCATCGCTTCGTCGAAGGTCGATCCGAAGATGATGTTGGCATCGGAGTCGATTTCCTTGGCGACGCGCTGCGCGGCTTCGTCCACCTCGAACAGCGTGATGTCCATGCCGCCGGTGATGTTGATGAGCACGCCCTTGGCGCCCTTCATCGTCAC
>CAZNZI010000865.1:0-2371 GCA_964577475.1 uncultured Rhodospirillaceae bacterium | reverse complement strand
CGCCCAGCTTCACCGGCACCTCGGCATTGGCGATGATGGATTCGACCGCCGGGCCATTGACTGATTTGCCGGTGACGGCGCCATCGAGATCGACCACGTGAATCCAATGGCAACCGGCCGCGGCGAAGCTGCGCGCCTGGGCGCCGGGATCGGTGTTGAACACCGTCGCCGCGTCCATGTCGCCACGCTTCAGGCGCACGCAGACGCCGCCTTTCAGGTCGATGGCGGGGTAGAGGATCATGGCCGCCACCGCAGGAAATTGGCGATCAGCGTCAGCCCGGTCTTCTGGCTTTTCTCCGGGTGGAACTGGGTGCCCACGATGTTGTCGCGCCCGACCACCGCCGCGACCGGCCCGCCGTAATCGGTGGTCGCGATCGTGTGCGCCGCATTGGCCGTGCGGAAGTGGTACGAGTGCACGAAATAGGCGTGCTGGCCCGGTTCGATGCCGGCGAGCACCGGATGACGCCCCGCCGTGAAGTCGAGCGTGTTCCAGCCCATATGGGGAATCTTGAGACCGGGATCGCTCGGCGTCAGGTCGACCACCTCGCCGGGAATCCAGCCGAGCCCGGCATGGTTGCCATGCTCGCGGCCCCACTCAGCCAGCAACTGCGCGCCGACGCAAATGCCGATGAACGGTTTGCCCCGCTTGACCGCCACTTCGGTCAGCGCCTCGACCATGCCGGGCACGGCATAGAGGCCGCGGCGGCAATCGGCGAAGGCGCCGACACCGGGCAGCACGATGCGATCGGCGCGCCGCACCACATCGGCATCCGCGGTCACCGTTACGGGATCTGTGTGGCCGGTTTCCGCCACCACGCGCTCGAACGCCTTCGCCGCCGAGCGGAGGTTGCCCGAGCCGTAGTCGATCACAACGATGGACATGGCTCAGACCGAACCGCCGATGGTTCCCTTGGTCGACGGGATCGCCTGCGCCGCGCGCGGGTCGATCGCCACCGCCTGCTTCAACGCCTTGGCCAGGCCCTTGAAGCAGGACTCGACGATATGGTGGCTGTTGACGCCGTACAGGGTTTCCACATGCACATTGGCGCCAACGGTCTGGGCGAAGGCGTGGAACCACTCCTTCACCAATTCGGTATCCCACTCACCCAAAGCCGAACGCGGGATCACCACCTTCCACACCAGATAGGGGCGGCCGGACAGGTCGACGACCACGCGGGTCAGCGTCTCGTCCATCGGAATATAGGCGGCGCCATAGCGCACGATTCCCTTGCGGTCGCCCAAAGCCTTGGAAACCGCTTCGCCGACCGTGAGGCCGGAATCTTCGGTGGTGTGGTGCCCGTCGATATGCAGGTCGCCCTGGACCTTGAGGTCGAGGTCGATCAGGCCATGCCGCGACAACTGCTCCAGCATGTGATCCAGGAACCCGATCCCCGTGTGCACGGCATAGCTGCCCGTCCCGTCCAGATTGACGGTGGCACGGATCTTGGTCTCCTTGGTGTTGCGCTCGACGGTGGCGGTGCGCATGATAGCTTGCTCCTTGCGGCGGCTTTAGTAGCAGGAACCGCGAGGAAGCGCCAGAACGCGATACTCGGCCGCCCACCCGAAAAGCCCCTCAGAAATGTCCGATTCAGCCCCCGTTTCCGCGTCCGTAGACCCTTCAGCCTCGGCCCCGCCAGCCTTCGAACGCCTCCCGCGACGCGAGTTCATCATCGTCATCGCCGGGGTGATGCTGGCACTGATGCTGGCCTCGCTCGATCAGAACATCGTCGGCACGGCCTTGCCGCGCATCGTCGGCGATCTCGGCGGGCTCACCCATATTTCCTGGGTGGTGACGGCCTTCGTGCTGGCCTCCACGGTCAGCACCCCGCTCTACGGCAAGCTCAGCGACATGTATGGCCGCAAGCGGCTGTTCCATGTCTCGATCGTCGTCTTCCTGGCCGGGTCGATCCTCTGCGGCTTCGCCCAGTCGATGACCCAGCTGATCGTCTACCGTGCAATTCAGGGCGTCGGCGCGGGTGGGCTGATGCCGCTCGCGCAGATGGCGATGGGTGACGTGATCGAACCGCGCGAGCGCGGTCGCTATCAGGGGCTGTTCACCGGCGTCTTCGCCTTCTGCTCCGTGGCCGGGCCGCTGTTGGGCGGCGTGATCACGGTTGCGCTTTCCTGGCGCTGGATCTTTTTCGTCAACATCCCGGTCGGCCTGATCGCGATGGTGCTGATCGAACGCGGCCTGCGCCGCAAGCACAAGGTGACCAGCCATCGGGTCGACTATGCGGGCGCCGTGCTGCTGACCACCGGCACCACCGCGCTGCTCCTGATGTTGAGCTGGGGCGGTTCGGTCTATGCCTGGGATTCGACCTTGATCCTGGCGCTGATCGTGGCGGCCATCGGGTTGGGAGCAGGCTTCATT
>CAZNZI010000864.1:0-4913 GCA_964577475.1 uncultured Rhodospirillaceae bacterium | reverse complement strand
GGCAACCGCGCGATCCTGTTCCGCGCGGGCAAGAGACTGCCCGCCGCCATCCTGCGCCGCTGCATCGCCCGGGCCCTGACCTATCACCGTAGCAAAACGCGGCGCGGGTGAGATGATCCGTTTTGGTGCCGGCTGCGTGTTGGCTCTGAGTGTCGCCAGTTCAACGGTGCTGGCGGCCGACACAAAAACACCGGCTTCGCCGGCCGCCGATCCCGCCGCACGCTACGAAGCCTGCATGACCTTGGCAAAAAAGCACCCGACCGATGGCTGGGAAACAGCGCTGGCCTGGACCGGCGAAGGCGGCGGCGAACCGGCGGCCCATTGCGGCGCCGTCGCGCTGATCGGGCTCAAGCAATATCGGGAAGCGGCGATGCGCCTCGAGGCCTTGGCCAAACTCAGTCATGACGAACCCACCATCCGCGCGGGCATGCTGGCGCAGGCCGGCCAGGCCTGGATTCTCGAAGGCGATCCCGGCCGCGCCTATGCCGATCAAACCGCGGCGCTGCAACTTACGCCGCTGCAACCCGATCTTCTGATCGATCGTGCTGAAAGTTCGGCGCTCGGCCACAGTTGGCAGGACGCGATCGTCGATCTCGATCAGGTCATCGGCCTCGCCCCCATGCGCGCCGACGCCTACACCTATCGCGCGGCGGCGAAACGTGAGCTCAACGATCTCAAAGGCGCCGCCGCCGATGCGTTTCAGGCTGTGCAGCTCGATCCCGATTCGCCCGACGCTTGGCTCGAAGACGGCAATGTGCAGTTTCTGCTGGGTGACAAAACAAGCGCGCACCGCTCGTGGAGTCAGGTTCTGACTCTCGCACCCAAATCGTCGGCCGCCGATTCTGCGCGCTTGAATCTCGAAAAGCTCGATGTGAAGCAGTAATTCCACCCGGCCTCGATTCTCAAACCGAGGTTTCACAAGGCTTTCACGCGCCTTCTCCACCTATTGTGTTATCCATCACACCTAACCGCGATATTCTGTGGAAATTCGTCGCGGTCTTGTGTACTATTAGTTTCGGCCCCCAAGCCGTCGGAGGAAAGTTTCCCCGTTGCGCGCTGTCTCCGCCTCTCCCCGGACAGGCCCGAAGCACAACGGTTGTTACCTCCGGCGTCTCCCCCTTGGGGGCCACCAATCCGACTTATCCCCTGAAACTCACCGGAGAGCATGATGAGCAAACGCTCGCGTGCCGCCGCACAGTCACGATCTGAACGATCGGACACGGCGAGCCGCCCGCTATGGAGCAACGTCATCCCGGCCAATTGGGATGGCGATGAAGAGGGCCGAGATCAACGTTACGTCAAGAAGATCAGGCCGCAGTCGGACAACCAAGGCGTTCTGCTGAACGCGATCAAGGAGAAAAGTCTCACGCTGGCGCTTGGACCAGCGGGTACGGGGAAAACATATCTGGCGATCGCTTCCGCTGTGGAAGCCTTCGAAGACGGCCGCGTCGCACGCATCGTGTTGTCGCGGCCGGCGGTGGAAGCCGGGGAAAGCCTCGGCTATCTGCCGGGAGACCTGCAGGAAAAATTGGCGCCCTATCTGCGGCCGCTCTACGACGCGCTCGCCGACCGGCTGGGGGGCAAGCGCCTGCGCGCTCTGCTCGCCGACGGTTCGATCGAGATCGCCCCGGTGGCCTATATGCGCGGGCGCACCATCAACAACTCGTTCGTGGTCATCGACGAAGTCCAGAACTGCACCTACGGCCAGATCAAGATGATCCTGACCCGGTTGGGCTGGCATTCAACGATGGTCCTCACCGGCGATCCCGATCAGAACGACCTTCTGCCCGGGATGTCGGGGCTTCCGGACATCGCACGCCGTCTCGAAGCGCTGCCGGAGGTTTCGGTGGTCCGTCTCGAAGACCGTGACATTGTCCGCCACCCGCTGGTGGCCTCGATGCTGACGGTTCTGTAGAGGGATCCGAGTTCGGTCGTCACTGCGAGCCAAAGGCGAAGCAATCCAGGTTCACCGAGTCCTGGATTGCTTCGTCGCTCCGCTCCTCGCAATGACGAAAAAGGCTAGAAGGGCTCTGGGATCTTGTTGGCTTCGCGCCACGCCTTGAGCAGGACCCGGCGCCGCTTCGGATAGCGCTTGCCGGTGGGGCGCACGTCCCTCATGCGGTCGGCGCGGAAATGGCGGAAGTCCTCGCGCAGCTCGCACCACCCCACCACCACGCGCACCTTGTCGAAAAACCCCAACGCGATCGGCCAGATGACGCGATCGGTCGCCTTTCCCTTACCGTCGTCATACTGGATGCGCAGCTTTGCCTCGTCTCTGATCGCGGCGCGGATCGGGCCGAGATCGATCTTGCCGGTGGTCAGGGTTTCGCCGGGTCCCGCCAAGAGCCCTGAGAATTCCGCACCCTCTCGCAAGTCTTGAGGCAGCACAGCGACGATCTTGGCCAGCGCATTCTTGGCCGCCGCCGAAAGTTCGGCATCATCCGAGCGCTTCATCACCCAGCGCGCGCCCAGCACCAGCGCCTCGATCTCCTGATCGTCGAACATCAGCGGCGGCAGCACGAAGCCGGGTTTCAGCACATAACCAACCCCCGCCTCGCCCTCGATGGTCGCACCCTGGCCAATCAGGGTCTGCACGTCCCGATAGATCGTCCGCAGCGACACGCCCAACTCATCCGCCAGCACCGCAGCGCTCACGGGGTGGCGATGCCGCCGTAACGCCTGGATGAGATCGAGCAACCGTTCGGAACGGGCCATGGCCAATGGTCGCAGTTCGGCCCGGCCTGCGCTACAGTGATTCGACGGACTGTTGACAGATTATGTCAGCAGGCTTTTCAGGCCGGGGACCTGTGGATCAGAACAACGCCACACCGATCGATGAGACGACCGAATCGCCCGATTTCGATTCCGGCTTCCGGTCGCAACTTCATACGTTGTTCGCTTGGCGCCGCGACGTGCGGCGGTTCCTCGATACACCGCTGCCGGCGGGGCTGCTCGAAAAGCTGACCGCCGTTGCCGGCTTTGCGCCCTCGGTCGGGCTCAGCGAACCGTGGCGCTTCGTGACGGTCGACGATCCTGCGCGGCGCGTCGAGGTGCGAAAAAACTTCGAAGCCTGCAATGCGCGAGCGCTGGCCGATCAATCGGCCGATCGCGTGGCGCGCTATGCGCGGCTGAAACTCGCTGGCCTCGAAGACGCGCCTGCGCATCTCGCTGTTTTCGCCGATCGCAATACGATCCAAGGCCACAATCTCGGCCGCCATACCATGCCCGAGATGATCGACTATTCAGCGGTGACCGCGATCCACACGGTCTGGCTGGCGGCGCGCGCCGAAGGCATCGGCATGGGCTGGGTGTCCATCCTCGATCCCACCGAAATTGCGACGATTCTATCCGTGCCGTCCGAGTGGAAGTTCATCGGCTATTTCTGCTTGGGCTATCCGGCTGCCGAAGACGACACGCCTGAGCTCGAACGCGAAGGCTGGGAGCGCCGCCGCGACACGGCGTCCCACCTCATTCGCCGCTGATTTAAGCAGCCGCGGGCCGCAGGTGTTCCGCGGACGGACGTGCCAGCCGGCGGAAGATCGCGATATGGGTGATGATCATCTCGGGCACCAGATAGGCCGGGATCAACAGCCAGGGCAGTATCGTCGCGGGTGCGGTGCTCGGGTCGCCGAAGAAGAGACGGAACGGCGAGCCCTCGGCCGAAGTGACGCCGAGAAACAGCGCATCGATCAAGTCGAGAAGGCCCCACAGATTCCACAGCAGCGCAATCAAGCGCCAACCCTGCACGCGGCGGCGCACGGCCCACATCACAGGAAGCGCCGTGATGCCCGCGACGATGTCGCCCCAGCCGGCATTTGGCGCAAAGGGCGCGGGCAAACGATGTTCCGCATAAAGGATCAGGAAGAATACGCCTTCCACGCGAAACGCATTGAGGCCGATCAGCACCGTCGTCGGAATCGACCCTAGCGCCTCGCGGATCCGGGCCGAACGCGCCACCAGAATGCCGACGACGACCATCGGTGCCGCGACCAGCAGCCCCAATGCCGGCGTGCCCACCGGCCCGATTCGTTGCAGGACCTGCGTCGCGCCGATCGCGGCCACGGCCCCGAACCACCCCACATGCCAATAGATGAGAGACGGGCTCTTGGCCCGGTACCAATGGCTGAGCACCGCAACCCACAGCGCCGCGGCACCGGTCAGCCCAATTGCGCCGATCAGATCCACCATCATAGTCATCTCCTCCGTCGTTTGGACGCTTCATCAAGTCGATGCATATACATCGTTTTGGCCGAAAAGAATGGGCCGCGCGCTGCGATAGCGCATGCGGTCTAGGCCGAAAGCTGTTGGATGGAGGATTGAACAGCGCTCGACAGCCGCGCGGCGGTCTCGGCGCCCAGCGCCTCGTTCACCTGGCGATGCGCCTTGCGCCATACCGGTACCGCCTGCTGCAATTTGCTGCGGCCCTTGTCGGTGAGACGAACCGCGCGGCGGCGTTTGTCCTTGGGATCGTGGTCGTCGGCGATGAAACCGGCATCGCGCAGTGGGCGCAGCGTGCGGCTCAGCGTAGTCGGGTCCATCCCTTGCAACTGGGCGAGCTTGCGCGGCGGCAGGTTGCGCTGACCGGCCTGCGCGTGGCCGTAGAGCCACGTCATCAGGCCGAACTGACCGACCGTCAGGCCGGTGGGCGCCAGGATGTCCTCGTACATCTGTGTCAGATGCCGCGCCAACCGGCGCACGCCGAGGCACTGGCAGCCCATGATCTCTTTAACGTCGATCGCATCGGCCATAATCGATGTATATACATCGATTAGATGCGAGTCAAGGCGCGGCGGTTCGGAGCGGTCGTCGCCGTGACGCAGTGCCTGCGATACAGTACGGAACGTAACAAGGGCTCCGGAGGGTCGGCAGTGGATATCGACAGCTACGCCACTTGGGCTGCAATCATCCCCGTC
>CAZNZI010000863.1:0-2083 GCA_964577475.1 uncultured Rhodospirillaceae bacterium | reverse complement strand
CAAATCGCTCGTGGAAGCCAATTTTCAATATTCAGTGACGGCGCTCACCCGGCACAAATCGATCACCGCTTTCGAAGGAACGCCCGTTCGATCTGCCCGTTTTCGCCTCGACACGATGCGAGGAAAGACATGGGCAGTTCCGGGTGGATCGTCAAAAGCAACAGCATCATCAATCTTCTGGTGTTTCTCCTCATTCTTCTGACGATCGCATTGCTCGGCTCGGCCACGATCCCCTGGGTAGCCGCCTGACCAGACGGCCACCGCGCACTCCATCGATTCGGAAACGGCGGCCGTCAGCCTTATGTTGCGAGAGCATTTCCTCACGATTCTGGAAAACAGCACTCCGATCGAACAGGTGGGCGCGATCATTCTCGGCACGTTCATTCTCGAGGACGCGACGACTGCATTGGTTGCTCTGGCGGTCAGCGAGATGCTTCTGACGCCGGCGACTGCCCTGATCGGTCTCTATCTCGGCGTTTCGCTGGGTGATTTCGGGCTTTACTGGTCTGGCCGGCTGGCCGCGCGCTATCCCTGGCTGCACCGCTTGGTGCGAGTGGATCATCGCCGTTTCGTCAGCGGTCTGCTGGGAAACAACGCGCTCCTTGCCGTCTTTTCCAGCCGCTTCGTTCCCGGCATGCGGTTGCCGACCTACACCGCCTTTGGCTTTTTCCATATCCCCTTCCTCCGGTTCGCCCTGCCGGTCGTTCTGGCGACGCTGATCTGGACCAGCCTTCTGTTCGGCTTGTGCCTACTCTTTGGCCGATACGTGTTCAGCGAGCTGGGAGAGTGGCGCTGGTGCGTGGCGATCGCTGTTGCCGCGGCACTGGTCGTGTTCGTCCGTTGGCGCTATCGCCGCGCGATGAGGTCACCGCCGTGAATACCGACGGCGCCGATCGTCCCGAGCCGGACAGCCGGCGCATCCAATCGCTTTTCGAATTCTGGCCGCGTGGCTTGTTCTATATGCCGCTGATCATCCAGTGGATAGTTCTGGGCCTTCGTTACGGCAGCATGACCTTGCCCACGCTGGTCAACCCGCGCTTCGAGGCCGGCGGCCTGTGCGGCGAATCGAAAACGCGCATCTTCGCCGAATTCGGCGCCGAGGGGCGGCGTTGCCTGGCCGCCTATATAAGCTTCGTCCGGGCTGCAGATGCGAGCGCCATCGATCGCGACACCGCGATGGCGCTGGACGCCATGAAGCACGAAGGGCTCGCTTTCCCCGTCATCGCCAAGCCGGATATCGGCTGCAATGGCAATGGGGTCCAGCTTCTGAGCAACGAACGTGACCTCTGTCGCTACATCGGGGCCTTCCCTGCCGGCGAGCGGATCATCCTGCAGCATTGGATCGATGAGCCCGGCGAGGCCGGGCTTTTCTATATCCGCGATCCGTCCGCGCCCCTGGGCTTCATCTTCTCGGTCACATTGAAATATTTCCCGACGATCACCGGCGATGGCGCCTCCACGGTGGAGCAGCTCATACGCTCCGATCCACGGGCTTGCCGTATTGCCGATACCTATCTGAGCCGCTTTGCCGATCGCCGGAGCGTGGTTTTGGGCAAAGGCGAGGTGATGCGTCTCGTCCTCACCGGCAATCACTGCAAGGGCGCCGTCTTCCGCGACGGCAGTCACCTGATCACGCCGGCTTTGGCCATGCAGGTGGAGCGGATCGCGCGCGGCATTCCTCAATTCCATTTCGGCCGTTTCGACGTCCGCTTCGGCTCGGTTGCCGCCTTGCAACGCGGTCAGTTCAAGATCATCGAAGTCAATGGCGCCGGCAGCGAAGCGACCCATATCTGGGACCCGGACACCGGCCTCATCGCCGCATACCGGACCCTGTTCGCACAGACCGCCATGCTGTTCTCGATCGCCGCCAAGAAGCGCGCCGCAGGCCTGCAGCCGATGCCGGTCTGGGATCTGTTCCGCTTCTATCGCCGGCAACGGCGTCTGATGTCCGCCTATCCGCTGTCACACTGACTCTTCGTCGGCGCTGCCCCAGTATTGGCACAGGTCCCACACTGGGGGTTGCCCAACCTCAGACATATTTTTGCTCTACGTCTCAACCGTTTCACACGCTTCGCTTTTGTCG
>CAZNZI010000862.1:0-2213 GCA_964577475.1 uncultured Rhodospirillaceae bacterium | reverse complement strand
CATTGGGAGATGCCGCTCGGGATGGTTTTGTCGGTGGTGCTGCATCTGGCGATCGCGCTGTTCGCGGTGTTCGGCCTGCCGTTCATCGTCGAGCCGCCGCCGCCGGTCGAGGAGGCCGTGCCTGTCGATCTGGTGCCGCTGGGCGAGAAGACCACCGCGCCGCTGCCGAAAGCGGCCGAAAAACCGCCGGAAAAGCCGCCCGAACCGCCGAAAGAGGTGAAGCCGCCGGAGCCCAAGCCCGAGCCGAAACCGGAGCCGCCCAAGGAGGAGCCGAAGCCCACGCCACCTCCACCACCGACGCCCGCTCCGGCGCCACCGCCACCACCGGCCCCGGCGCCGCCCCCGCCCGAGCCGAAGGCCGAGGTGCCGCTGCCCGCGCCCGAGAAGAAGCCCGAGCCTCCGAAACCGGAGCCGCCGAAGGATCAGCTTGCGAGTATCCGTCCGCCGGAGAAGAAGCCGCCGCCGCCGAAGGACGACTTCGATTCGCTTCTGAAGACGCTCGACAAGATGAAGACGCAGCCGAAGACCGACAAGCCGCCGGACAAGAAGGCGCCCAAGGACGATCTGGCCGATCTGGAGAAGACACTCCAGGACATGCAGAAGAATGAGCCATCGCCGCCACCGGTTTCCGATCAGACGTCGAAAAGCAATACCGCGGCCGATATCTCGCTTCAGCCGACGATGAGCGAGATCGGCATGGTGCAGCGCCAGGTCGAGATTCACTGGAATTTCGACGTCGGCGCGCGCGACGCGGCCAATCTGATCGTCCAGGTCCGGGTCGAACTCCAGCCCGACGGCACCGTTACCCGTGCCGATTTGGTTCCCGATCCTCGCTACGATTCCGACACATTCTTCCGTTCTGCTGCGGACAGCGCGCGCCGCGCGGTCCTGGCGGCATCGCCTTTGAAGCTGCCGCCCAACAGTTATGAGAAGTTCAAGAACTTTACCTTCCGCTTTGACCCAAGGAATGCCGTCCGATGAAACGCTACGCACTACTCTTGAGCATGTTCGCCGCGTTGTTCCTGCTCGCGCCGGCGCGCTACGCCGCGGCCGATCTCGTCATCGACATCAACCATCCCAACGTGCAGCCGCTACCGATCGCGATTACCGACTTCGCCGGTAACAACGATCAGGAAAAGCAGCTGGGCCGCCAGATTTCGAGCGTGATCTCACACGATCTGGAGAGTTCGGGCCTGTTCAAGCCGATCGATCCGAAGGCCTTCATCCAGACGCCGGACGCGCTGCGCACTTCGGTGCGCTTCGCGGACTGGAAGGCGATCAACGCGCAGGCCCTCGTGCAGGGCAATGCCGAGCTGGCCAATGACGGGCATCTCCGCGTCGAGTTCCGCCTGTGGGACATCTTCGCCGAGAACCAGATGGCCGGCTTCGCCTATAACGCCCAGCCGACCGGCTGGCGCCGCATCGCCCATATCGTCGCCGATGCCATATACAAGCGGATCACCGGCGAGGACGGCTACTTCGACACCCAGATCGTCTATGTCAGCGAAGGCGGGCCGCAGACCAAGCGCGTCACCAAGCTCGCCATCATGGACCAGGACGGCGAAAACAACCGCTTCCTGACCCAGGGCGAAGACCTGGTCCTGACCCCGCGCGTCTCGCCCAACCAGCGCGAGATCACCTACATGTCCTACTACAAAGACACGCCGCGGGTGTACGTGCTGCACCTCGACACCGGCCGCCGCGAACTGCTGGGCGACTTCCCCGGCATGACCTTTGCGCCGCGGTTTTCACCCGACAGCAACAAAGTGATCATGAGCCTGGCCCTGAACGGCGCTTCAGCCATTTACGAGCTCGATTTGCGCACCCGCAAAAGCGCCAAACTGACCAATGATCCGTCGATCGATACCTCGCCGTGCTATTCGCCTGACGGAACAAAAGTCACTTTTGAATCAGACCGTTCCGGGACGCAGCAAATCTATGTGATGAACGCCGATGGCTCTGGCCAGACGCGCATCAGCTTCGGTGACGGCCGTTACGCAACCCCCGTTTGGTCACCGCGTGGTGACCTGATCGCCTTCACCAAGATCAAGGGCGGGGAATTCTATATCGGCGTCATGCGGCCGGACGGGTCCGGCGAACGGCTGCTGGCGAAGGGTTTTCTGGTCGAAGGACCGACCTGGGCACCCAATGGACGTGTGATCGCTTACACACGTCAGGACCCCAACGACCCGAGCAGCAAATTCGGGACGGTT
>CAZNZI010000861.1:0-2529 GCA_964577475.1 uncultured Rhodospirillaceae bacterium | reverse complement strand
GAGATAGGCCTTGAGGTAGCCTTCCAAGATTTCCAAACGGCGTTCGATCTTTTCGAGCCGGTTGGTGGAGCGGCGCTGCAGGACCTCGTGGCGATGATCGAGGAAGGCGCGCAGCACCTCCTTCAAGTTCATCACGCGCGGGATCGAATTGGCGTCGAGCACGTTCATGTTGAGCGAGATGCGCGCCTCGAAGTCGGTCTGGCGGAACATCTGCTCCATCAGCACGGCCGGCTCGACGGTGCGGCTCTTCGGTTCCAGTACGATGCGCACTTCGGCCGCGGACTCGTCGCGGATATCGGCCAGCAGCGGCAGTTTGCGCTGGTCCATCAGTTCGGAGACCTTCTCGATCAGCCGCGACTTCTGGACCTGATACGGAATCTCGGTGACGACGATCTGCCAGACGCCGTGCGAGAGCTTTTCCTGCTTCCATTTCGAGCGCAGGCGGAGGGTGCCGCGGCCGGTCTTGTAGGCCTCGACGACTGTCGCTTTCGATTCGGTCAAAAGCCCGCCCGTCGGGAAGTCGGGGCCGGGCATCAGATCGATCAGCTCTTTGACTTCGCACTTGGGAGTCTTGATCAGGTGCAGCAGCGCGTCGCAGATCTCGCCCACATTGTGCGGCGGGATATTGGTCGCCATGCCGACCGCGATACCGGCGGCACCATTGGCGAGCAGATTCGGGAAAGCTGCCGGCATGACCACCGGTTCCATTTCGGAACCGTCGTAGGTCGGGCGGAAGTCGACGGCGTTCTCGTCGAGGCCTTCCATCAGTGCCGCGGCAACCGCCGTCAGCTTGGCTTCGGTGTAACGCATCGCGGCGGCGTTATCGCCGTCGATATTGCCGAAGTTCCCTTGGCCTTCGACCAGCGGATAGCGGACGGCGAAGTCCTGGGCCAGGCGCACCATCGTGTCATAGACGGCCACGTCGCCATGCGGATGATATTTACCGATCACATCGCCGACGACACGGGCGCACTTCTTGAAGCCGCCCGTCGGGTCGAGCTTCAACTCGCGCATGGCGAACAGCAGGCGGCGATGGACCGGCTTCAACCCGTCGCGCACATCGGGCAGCGAACGAGAGACGATCGTCGACAGCGCATAGGCCAGATACCGCTCGCCCAGGGCATTGGCGAGCGGAGTGTCGTGAATTTCGGCCAGAACAACGTTGGTGGGTTTTTTCACAGCATAATCCTGGAGAATAGCTATGGGTAGTATTTCACGCCTTGAGCGCTGCTACAAGACGTGCCCGTGCTGGCGGTAGGGCCTTGCCAATGGCCGCAAAAACCCATCTCTCCAGGAAATGGCCCGTCAGGTCGAGACCAACGACCAGCTCGCCAGGATCGGCCGCCTGCTCCGAACCGAGGAAGCGCGGCATGCGCAGGAGCCGGTCCCGGTAGGGTTCGCCCGCCGACAGGCTGATCGCCCGGCCGCTGCGCGGCGAAACATAGGCGAGATCGTCATTGGTTCCGGTCGCGGCGCAGCGGGAGAGATCGAGGCCGTAGCCCAGTTCGGTCAGGAGATCGAGTTCCCAGCGCACGTAATGCCCGGCCCAATCGTCGTCATTGAGATAGGCGAGCAGCGTGATGAAAGCGTTGAACGCGGTCGGATGGCTCTCGCGCTCGGGCAAGGTCGCTTCGATCAAGGCGCAGGCCGAGGAGATCGCGGCCAGTCGTCCCGCATCGGACAGCCAGCGCGTGCCGTCGCTCGATTGCAGTTCCCAGGTGAAATTGCCGAGTTGTTCGGTAAGCCGCGCCTTCCAGGTGACTTGAAGCCGGTTGCCCGGCTGAATCGCGCCGCGCGCCTGCTTGCCCGAACCGCCCCGCACCAGCCCGGCATGGCGGCCATGTTCGCGGGTCAGCGCCGTCACCACGGCGGAGGTCTCGCCATGTGGGCGGGTGGCGATGACGATAGCGTCGTCAGTCCATTCCATCGGGCCTACCCGGCCTGCTCGGCCTGATCGAGAAGCATTTTCACCCGATTATCCCAGCCATGGCGCGCCCGCTGTTCGAGCCGGCCGGCTTCGGCCAGCGCCTCAAGAGCGGCATCGTCGGCGAGCAACGCCGCGACGCGAGCGGCGGCCTCTTCCACTGTGCCGAGCGGCGCGAGCGCCGTTCGATCCGCCGGATCATCCGCCTGCCCGCTCACATTCGCAAGCACGCCTGAGGCGGTGGTGGCGACGGCGCTGCCGCCGGCCATGCCCTCGAAAATCCGTTCATGCGAACGATACCATGGCGGCAGCAGATCCAGGACCAGCTTGGCCTCGCCCATCAGCGCACGCGCCTCGGCCGTCGGCAGTGGTCCGCGGATATCCAGCGCGCGTCCCGCAAGCGAGTCCCATCCGGCTCCGACCACGATGACCGGATACTCCTGCAATACCGTCATATACGCCAGCCGGACGGTGGCCCGGGCATATGTGTCGAAGGTCGATAGCAGCAGCATGAAATCGCTCTGCTTGATGGTGGCCGGGTCGCGTCCAACATCGCGCAGCGCCGCCTCGGCGAGGCTTTCCAGAGTCGGCGTGACGCCAATCTC
>CAZNZI010000860.1:0-2995 GCA_964577475.1 uncultured Rhodospirillaceae bacterium | reverse complement strand
CAACTGGTTGAGCAGCGAATTCAATACCGTGGCGCCTACAGCTTCGGGCATCGTCAGTCCCAAATAGGTCACGGGCAAGTCCCATCCTGCCGCCATAAAGCTCTTCGACCCTGATGCTGCAACCCGGTCGAGGAGGTGCCGATGACTCCGTCGCTTTCGCGCGTTGCTTTGGCCGTGGCCCTTACGGTCGGCGCCTGCGGCATACCGTTCGTTGGCGCTCGGGCACAAGGTGGTGAACTGGCACCCTTTGTCGCCAATGAACAGACAGACGAAGACCTGTCACAGCTGGACGAGCAGAATGTAAGGCCGGCCCGGCAGCAATTGCTGAATGCCTTGCAGCGGTTGCGGGCCGACCAGCAAGCCGGCAACCAACAGGCGATCCTCACCGACCAGATCGCGGTCATCGATGCGCGGCAGGCGGTGATCAATGCGCAGATCGTGTCGGATCAGACGCGCATGGCTCAGGCGCCGGCCGATGTTCAAGCGATGCTCCAGGCGCGCGATCAGGTTCTGCGGGCCGAGCATGCCCTTGGCGAGGCGCAGAAGAGGCTGATCGCCGATGGGCAAGCCAACAACACGGGGGCGCTCCGCGAGGACGTGGCCTTGGTGAATTCGGCCCGGGCGCAGTCCCAGCGCGCGCACCAGCAGTGGGTTCAAGTGCGGGCGCAGATCCGCAGCCAGATCTCTCCCGCTGGCATTCAATAGCCGCGCCGGGAGTTCAGCGTGGCGGCGAAAGCGATGCCGTCAACTGCGACAAGCCGGTGCGCTGACGGCCCTGGGCGTCGAAATTGTCCGGGGCCAGCCATTGCTCCATGGCCGCCTTCACCTTGGGCCATTCGGCATCGGTGATCGAGAACCACGTCGTATCGCGATTACGGCCTTTGTAGATCGTCGCCTGGCTGAAAGTGCCTTCGTAGCGGAAGCCGAAACGCTTCGCCGCCGTGCGTGACGGGTGGTTGAGCGCGTCGCATTTCCATTCGTAGCGGCGATAGCCCAATTCATCAAAGGCGCGGCGCATCATCAGATACATCGCTTCCGTGGCGGCGATGCTCTTCTGCAAACGCGGCGCGAAAGCGATGCCGCCGACCTCGATCACGCCGGCATTGGGATCGATGCGCATGAAAGTGGCGACGCCCGATGCGATGCCGCTTGCCTTGTCGACGATCGCGAACATCAGCGGATCATCGACCATGGCGCGCTCATCGAGCCAGCTGCGCAACGCCGTCTGGGTCGCGAAGGGACCCCAGACCATATAGGTCCAGGTCTTGCCTTCGGGATCGTCGGCATAGGCGGCGAACAGATCCTTTTCGTGCCGGGCCGGATCGAGCGGCTCGACGCGCGCGACGCGGCCCTCCATCGCCGTGCGCTGGGGTCGCGGGCGCGGCGTCCAGCCGGGCAGGGCATCACCGATCGGCTGGCCGAAGGGATTGGTGCGGGTCATGACTGCGCCCGGTCCATCACGGCGCGGATCGCGGTGCGGTTGGTCGTGGTGCGCGCATATTCCCCGAGCTTGCCACCCAGCGGCGCGCCCATCGGGATATTGAAGCGGCGGAACTTCATCGCGCTTTCGCTGGGCTGAAGCGCCGCGAAATGCATCTCGCGGCAGCCGCTCTGGCGCGCGATCAGCCGCGCATTGCCGACCGTGATGCCGCCGCCCGGCATGACGATGATGCGGCCGTCGGCGCGGCGGATCAGATCGCAGATCAGCGGCAGGCCCTTCATCGCGTTCTCTTCCTGGCCCGAGGTCAGCACGCGCTCGACATGGAGATCGGCCAGGGCCTCGAGCGACGCCACCGGATCGGCGGCCAGGTCGAAGGCACGGTGGAAGGTCACCTGCATCGGCCGCGCCGCATCGATCAGGCGCTTGGTCTTCTCCACATCGATCGTACCGTCGGGCAGCAGCAGGCCGAACACCACCGCGTGCGCGCCTTCGGCCTTCGCCACGGCGATATCGAGCAGCATCTGCTCGATCTCATCGTCGCTGTAGAGGAAGTCGCCGCCGCGCGGGCGAATCATCACATGCACCCGCAGCTCGGAAAATGCCTTCGCTAGGCGGATGGCGCCGACTGTCGGCGTCAGGCCGCCTTCGACCAGCGCGGAGCACAGCTCGACCCGATCGGCCCCGGCCTCATGGGCGGCGCGGACGGCTTCGGTCGAGTCGACGCAGATTTCGAATCGCATGATCCCTCTCGAAGGCTGGGATGGGTCCGGTCAACAGCTCATGATGTCGGCGTGTAATCGACAACGGGGCGGCGCGTCGCCCACACCGCGACGAAGGCCGCCGCCACCAGGCACACCGCCGACAGCAAGAATGGTGCACCCGGCACATGTGCATCGTGCCATGGCCCGATGAAGGCGGCAAAGATGCCTGTGAAGATGCTCGGCGCGATCAGGTTGGCGATGCCGTTGAGGCTGTTGTTGGCGCCTTGCAGCCGGCCTTGCTCGCTGGGTCCGACCTGGCGCGTCATCAGGCTCTGGCAGGCCGGCCCGGCCGCGCCCCAGAGCGCCATCACCGGGATGCCGAGAAAGAAGACCCAGCCCACTGGGGCCAGGCCGAAGATCGCGAAAGCCAGCGCGCCACAGAGCGTGCCCAGCAGCAGGGTCCGCCGCTCGCCCAGAACCTTGTTGATCGGCCCGACAAGCCCGCCCTGCACGATCATCGAACAGACCCCCACCGCGGCCAGCATCAGCCCGACCGTCCCGGTCTCCCAGGCATAGCGGTAGGTGGCGTAGAGCACGGCCATGCTCGGCAGCACCACATGGGCGAACTGGCCGAGGAAGATCACCATTGCCAGGCCGAACAGGCCCGGGCGCGAGCGCAGCAGGGCCAGCGCACCCAGCGGGTTGGCGCGCTTCCAATGCACGGCAACGCGATGCTTGTGCGCCAGCGACTCGGGCAGAACGAAGGTGCCGTAAAGACCGTTGAGCAGGCTCAACCCCGCCGCCACCCAGAACGGCAGCCGCGGATCGTGCTCGCCCAGAACGCCGCCCACCG
>CAZNZI010000859.1:0-5269 GCA_964577475.1 uncultured Rhodospirillaceae bacterium | reverse complement strand
CCGACCCGCGACGGGCAACACCTCCGCCTGATCGCGAATCTGTCGCCCCGGCCTTCGGCCAATCTCGATTGGACCCTGGAGGGCGACCGCCTCTATGCCCTGCCCGAAAGCTTTCCCACCACCACGCCCCTGGGTATCCTGCCTCCCTGGTCCGTCGGCGTGTCACTGGAGTCTGCGGGACCGGCATCATGACCGTGGCGCCATCGGGGTCGTCCGTCGCGTCCGACTCGCGTGTCGGGAATACCCGCCGCAGTCATACGCCTGCTGCAATTCCCCTGGCGACCTACCGGCTGCAATTCGGCGCGCATGCCGGCTTCGACGCCGCCGCCGTCATCGCTCCTTATCTGGCCGCCATCGGCATCAGCCACCTCTACGCTTCGCCCTGGTTCGAAGCGCGCGGCGAGGGATCGCACGGCTACGACATCACCGACTTCAACGCCGCCAATCCGGTTCTTGGCGGCAATACCGGCCTTGATCGTCTCTGCGCAACGCTGGCCCAGAACGGACTCGGCCATATCGCCGATTTCGTGCCTAACCATATGGGCATCGGCAAGACCTTCAATCCGTGGTGGTCCGATGTCCTGGCCTGGGGGCAGGAGTCGCCTCACGCCGCTGCTTTCGACATCGATTGGAACCCGGGCCATCCCCATCTGCGCGGCAAGGTCGAGGTGCCTATTCTCGGCAAGCCCTATGGCCAGGCGCTGGAAAATGGCGATCTCGTCCTGCGCTTCGACGCGGATCGCGGCCGTTTCGCGGTCTGGTATTTCGACCACCGCTTCCCGATCAATCCGCGCAGCTATCCGGCCATCATCGCCGCCGGTGGCCAAGTTCCGCCGGCTTTGGCCGAGATCAACCGGCGGTTCGAACACGCCACGCCTGGCGACACGCAAGATCTCGAGTCCCGGCTTGCACGCTTGGCCGCCGCGACAGCGGTAAAGCAGCATCTACGGCGCGCCACAGCCGTCTTTGTCGGCAAGCCAGGCGACCATGAAAGCCATCGTTCCTTGCATGATTTGCTCGAGCGGCAATGTTACCGTCTCTCCTATTGGCGGACGGCGCAGGACGAGATCAACTACCGCCACTTCTTCAATATAGCCGATCTGGCCGGCATCCGGGTGGAGAAGCCCGATGTCTTCGCTTCGATCCATGGCCTGGTCGGGCGCCTGCTGCGCACCGGTGTCTTGGCAGGACTCAGGATCGACCATATCGACGGGCTCCACGACCCTCGCACCTATTGCGAACGCCTGCGCGATATGTCCAGCCGCGCGCCTGGCGGCGCCGCCTATATCGTCGTCGAGAAGATTCTTGCGGCGGACGAGGCCCTGCCGAAGGACTGGCCCGTTGCCGGAACCACCGGCTACGACTTCCTGACCCAGGTCAATGCGCTCCTGGTCGATCCCCGCGGCGAGAAAGCGCTGACCCATCTCTACGGCGACTTTGCCGGCCGGAATGAAGGCTTCGAAGAGGTGGCGTGCCGCGCCCGCCGTTTCGCAGTCACCAGGCTATTCGGCGGCGACCTGGACGCTCTCGTGCAAAAACTTCACGCCATCGGCCAGCGCGATTGGTCGACCCGGGACCACACCGTACGCAAACTGCATGAGGCATTGCTCGAGATCCTATGCCGTTTCCCGGTCTATCGTACCTACATCACCGCCGACGGCGCCTCCGATCGTGACCGTTCGGTCATCATGCGGGCCGTGACCGACACCAAACGGGACTGTCCTGCCCTCGCGGCCGATGGCCTGCTCGATTTCGTTGCCGCGGCACTGAGTGGCGATCACCTGTCTGGCGATCCGGAGGTACTGCGCTTTGCCATGCGCTTTCAGCAGGCCTCCGGGCCGATCGCCGCCAAGGGTATCGAAGATACAGCGTTCTACCGCTACAACCGGTTGATCGTGCTCAACGAGGTCGGTGGCGATCCCGGCCGTTTCGGACTCGATCTCGATGCGTTCCACCGCCTCAACCGGGATCGCGCCGCCTTTTGGCCGCACGGGATGCTGGCCACAGCGACGCACGACACCAAGCGCGGCGAAGACGCCCGGGCGCGTCTGGCCGTTCTGTCGGAACGTCCTGCCGAATGGCACGAACACGTCTTGCGATGGTCGAGATACAACCGCCGCCATGCCGATGCCGCGATCGATCCCAATGACGAATACCTACTCTACCAGGCGCTGATCGGGGCATGGCCGGTGGACATGTTCGGAAGCGCATGGCCCGCCCCAGCACTGGCTCGGTTCCGCGGCCGCATCACCGCTTTCATGCGCAAAGCCGTGCGTGAGGCCGGCGAACAGTCCTCCTGGGCCTATCCCGATGAAGCCTACGAGAACGCTCTCGACCGCTTCATCGCTTATGCCCTCGACCGCGAGAAGAACAACACGCTGCCTGACATGGCTGCCTTCGCCGAGCGTATCGCCGCACTGGGCGTCGCCAACAGCCTGGCGCAGCTCGTTCTGAAATGCACCTGCCCCGGCCTACCCGATATCTATCAGGGCACGGAACTTTGGGACCTGTCGCTGGTCGATCCCGACAACCGCGCCCCGGCCGATTTCGCCGCGCGCAGTGCAATGGTGCCAAAGCTCAAAGCCATCGGACGGCTATCAGGCCAGGACCGGATCGCCGCCCTCGAGCGCTTGACCCAGGCCTGGCCGGACGGTCGCATCAAGTTCTTCGTGCTCTTGCAGTTGCTCGCCTTGCGCCAGGACAGGGCTGAACTCTTCACGCACGGCAGTTACGAGCCCTTGAAAGCCGAAGGCGAACAGGCCGACCGCATCGTCGCCTTCCGCCGCGTTCATGATGGGCAAGCGGTGACGGTGATCGCGGCCCGCCATCGGGCAAGCCTGCCTGAGGCGGGCTGGGGCGATACGGCGCTTCCTTCTCAACTCCGATCATGGCGCAACATCTTCGACGGCCGCACCGTGGCGGAGTCGGGCGACCGTTTGCCGGTCGCCGAGGCGCTCCGTCACCTGCCGGCGGCTGTTCTGGTGGAGACGTAAACCTTCGCCTACTGATGATTTTGGATGAAGGTCTTGACCGTCGAGTTCATGGCCGCCAGTTGCGTCGACGTGAACGCATCGAACTGCGAAGTGGCCAGCAGGCCCACTTCGGTCACGGTCAGCTTCGCCACCTGGGTGGACGAGAACGCCGTGATATCGGCTTCGGTGAATCCGGCGAACTGAGTCGCCGACAGACTGACCACCGTCGTGGCCATCAGGAAGGTGACTTGCGTAACCGTCAACTCGCCGAACTGCGTCGATGCGAACTGTTTCATCTGCGTGCTGGTGAGAACGGCGATATCACCCGTGTTAAGGCTGACGATCTGATCCGAGGTCAGAGCACCGATTTCCGTCGCGTTCAGCGCTTTCGTTTGCGTTGTCGTCAGCGCGCCGATCTCGGTGACCGAAAGCGAGGAGAAGTTGGTGGTCGTGAGATAGTTGAGTTGGGTGGTCAGCAACGCGAAGTCGGACGGTTCCAGCGCCACGAGGTTGGTGGCCCCGAGCCCATTCAAAGCCGTCGCCGTGAGTGCCTTGACCTGAGTCGATGTCAGGGCCTGCACTTCGGTGGCCGTCAGCGCGGTGAGGCTGGTGGCGCTCAGGCCGTTGACGGTCGCGGTCGGCAACGCCGCGATATCCGCGGTCGTCAGCGCGGCGATATTCGTTACACCCAGACCGTTCAGAGCCGTTACGGTCATCCCCTTGACCTGCGTGACGGTCAGGGCCTGCACGTCCGCGGTCGTCAGCCCCGAAAGATTAGTCGTGTTCAGGGTATTCAGCTGGGTCGACGTCAAAGCCAGGAGCTGCGCCGTGAGCAGGTTCGCGATGTTGTCCGAACCCAAGGCATTCAGAACCGTCGCGTTCAGCGCCTTGACCTGAGTGGTCGACAGGGCCTGGACCTCGGTCAAGGTCAAGGCCGCGGCATTGGTCGCCGTCAACCCGTTGAGCTCGGTCGTCGTCAGCACAGCGATGTCCGCCGTGGTCAGCGCCGCAAGGTTTGTCGTGCCGAGCCCGTTCAGGGCGGCAACGGTCAGCTTGCTGATGGTCGTGGTGGTCAGGGCCTGGACTTCATCGGTGGTCAAGGCCGCCAGATTGGTCGTCGTCAGACCATTGAGCTGCGTGAAGGTCAGCGCCCCGGCCTGGGTGAGTGTCAGCGCAGAGACATAATTCGATCCCAGCGTATTGAAGACGGTAGCCGTCAATTTCCCGATCTGGGTGGCCGTGACCGCTTGGATTTCCGTGACGGTCAGGGCGGTCAGATTGGTGGTGGTCAGGCCGATCAGTTGCGTGGCCGTCAAGGCCGCCGCCTGGGTATCGGTCAGCACGCCGAGATTGGTCGAGCCCAATCCGTTCAGGGTCGCGTTGGCGACGCTCCCGATCTGAGTGGCGGTCAGCGCCTGGACCTGCGTCGCCGTCAAAGACGAGAGGTTCGTCGCGGTCAGGCCATTGAGCTGGGTCGTGACCGTCAGTGCGGCGATCTGCGCCGGCGTCAGCGCATCAAGGTTGGTGATGCCCAGCCCGTTCAACTGGGCCGCCGTCAGAACCGCGGTTTGCGTTACCGTCAGAGCGGCCAGATTGGTCGCCCCCAGTTCCGCAACGATCGTCACATTCAGCGCCTTCACCTGAGTCGTCGTCAGCGCCTGGACTTCGGCCGTCGTCAGGCCGGCCAGGCTCGTCGCCGTGAGCCCGTTCAACACAGCCGTTCCGATCGAAGGAATCTGCGTCGTGGTCAGTGCGTCGAGATTGGTGAGCCCGAGTTCGTTGAGGGTCGTCGCGTTCAAGCCGGCGATCTGCGTGAGCGTCAGGGCTTGGACCTGGGTCACGGTCAGGGCGGCCGTATTGGTCGCGGTCAGCCCGTTCAAGGCCGTGACCGTGACCACGGCGATCTGTGCGGTCGATAGGGCTTCGAGGTCGGTCGCACCGAAGCCGTTGAGCGCCGTCGCCCCCAAGCCACCCACCAGTGTCGTGGTCAGGGCCTGAATCTCGGTAGTCGTGAATGCCGCCAGACCGGCCGCATCCAGATTGTTGATCTGGGTGGCTTTCAGCGCCGCGACCTGCGTGTCGGTCAGCACACTCAGATTGGCCGCCCCCAACCCGTTCAGGGTCGCATTGGCGATCGTGTTGACCTGGGTCGTGGTGAGCGCCTGGACCTGGGTCGCCGTCAACGACGACAGGGTTGTCGCCGTCAAATTGTTGAGCTGTGTCGCCACCGTCAGAACGGCGATGTCGGCCGTCGTCAGCGCATCGAGATTGGTCGCACCCAGATTGTTCAGCTGAGT
>CAZNZI010000858.1:0-1928 GCA_964577475.1 uncultured Rhodospirillaceae bacterium | reverse complement strand
TGGGAGCATCTCCAGCCGCTGACCAAATACGCGATGTACGCCCAGAACTAGCAGGTGCACATCGCCGCCTGGCCCAGTTTCTCGATGTATGAGCCGTTCGCGCACGCACTGGGCGCCGAGGTCAACAATGCGGCCAGCCAGATCTATGCGGTCGAAGGCTCGTGCTTCGTTCTGGCACCCTGCGCGACGATCTCGCAGGCGATGGTCGACGAGATGGTCGATAGCGAAGATAAGAAGATGCTGGTCCATGCCGGCGGCGGGCACGCGATGATCTATGGGCCCGATGGGCGGGCGCTGGCGAAGAAATTGCCCGAGACGGAAGAGGGGTTGCTCTATGCCGAGATCGATCTCGGCGCGATCGGTGTCGCCAAGAACGCGGCCGATCCGGCGGGGCACTATTCGCGGCCCGATGTGACGCGGCTGCTCTTCAACAACAAGCCGGCCAAGCGGGTCGAGCATTTCGCGCTGCCGGTCGATCCGGTGGACGAGGCCGAAGTCTAGGCGGTGGCCATGGACTCGGCGATCCCCGTCCATCTGCGCTGCCCGCGCACGCGACAGGCGCGGGCCTCGGAGGATTATCAGCCGCCTTATCCGGCCTGGGTGTCGCGCTTCGATCCCAGCGTCACCCATATGCCGATGGGCTATTTCGGCATCCAGTATCGGGCTGGCGATCTCGACAAGGCGCGTGCGGCGCTGGCCGCGTTGCGCCGGTATCTCGGGCATGCCTCCGGTCCACGCCATCACGACCTGGCGCATTCTGTGGACGAGGCCGGCTACGACACGCTGATCGTGATCGCCTATTGGGACGACGCGCCGCGCTTCCAGGCCTGGCTCGATGTACTGGATTCCTGGTGGGACGATCCGGCGCGGACCGAAGACGGGATCGGCTATTTCCGCGAGATCATGATCCCCCGCACCACCCATCTCGAAACCCTGGTCTCGACCCGTGAACAGTTCGAGGGTGTAGCGGTACTGGGCGAGGAACTGAGCGACGAGATTCGCGAACACGGTTATTGGGGCGGTATGCGCGACCGGCTGCCGGTGTCGCAGACCGACGGGCTGCGGGGCGAAGGCATCCCCGGTGTTGCCGACACGCCCGATTTCAGACGCAGGGTACGGGTACGGCCGCAGGGCAATCTCGCTTTCATCCGATCCGGCCAGGATTGGAGCGTGACCGAAGGCAAGGAACGCGATCTCTATCTGAAAGAGGTGGAGCCGGTGCTGCGCGAGGGGATGGATTTCCTCCGCGACCACGGACAGGCGATCGGCTGCCACGCCAACCGCTATATGCGCCATGTGGACGATGCGTTGGCGCCGACCGAGAAAAGCTTCGGCATCAGCTTCTGGAAGAGCCTCGAACATATGGAGCGCTGGTCGGAATCGCACCCGACCCATGTGGCCATTTTCGGCACCTTCATGAAGATGGTGCAGGCGATGAACTTCAACCTCAAGCTGCGCCTCTATCACGAGGTCATCGTGGTGAAGGCCGACGAGCAGCAGTTCGACTATGTCAACTGCCACTCAAAGACAGGATTGCTGCGGGCCATCAGCGCATGACCGCTATGGTTTCGGCGTCGTCGCCGCAAGGCCGAGAGCGGTGGCAACGGCATTCAGCCGTTTGTCGCGAGTCCATAAGGACACGCCTGGCGTTAGCTGGGTGGATGCCAAAAGATGGGCATCGACTAACCCGATACCGCGGCCCGACAGGCTATTCTGTTCGATGAAGTGAAGGACTTCTTGATCCGATGCTGTCGTGACCGCAGGAAGATCGGACAGCAGATCCAGAATGAGCGCTCGATCGCGCAAGTTTCCGAGCGACAACTCTCCAATCACGAACGGATGGGTGAATATCATTCCACGGTCGAGCAAACTTGCGAGCGCCGCGTTGCCCGCGCGCAGGTGATCAACCCAGACCGATGTATCAGCGA
>CAZNZI010000857.1:0-4753 GCA_964577475.1 uncultured Rhodospirillaceae bacterium | reverse complement strand
GCCAGCCGCTTCGACCATCAGGTCGTCATCCTGACGACCCAGGCCGGCGTCGCCACCACCTATTTTCAGATTCTCGCCACGCGCGACCGCATCGGCGTGCTGCGCGAGAACATCGATCGCAGCCAGAACGTGCTTGAGGCGCTTCGCACCGAGGAGCAGGTCGGCGCCGGGTCGGCGCTCGATGTGGCGCAGCAGGAAACCACCGTGGCAGGCCTGAAGGCGCAAGAACCGCCGCTACGCCAGCAATTGCAGCAAAGCATCGACGCCCTCGCGATCCTTATCGGCAGACCGCCGCAGATCGTGACGGTTGCCGGCACCACGCTCGAGGGCCTGGCCGAGCCCGAGATCACGCCGGGGCTGCCGTCCGAATTGCTGACGCGCCGCCCCGACATCGCCAATGTCGAGGCGCAACTGGTCGCGGCCAACGCCAACATCAAAGCCGCGCGCGCCGCGATGTTCCCCAGCATCAATCTGACCGCGGAAGGCGGTGTGGTCAGCACGGCGCTGAATACGGCTTTCGGTCCGGGCGGCTTTCTCTATGCGCTGACCGCGGGGCTGACGCAGCCGATCTTCGAAGGCGGAAGACTGCAGGGAACGGTCGACGCTTCGCGCGGCCGCTACGCCGAGCTTGAGCAGAATTATCGCAAGTCGATCGTCGCCGCCTTCGGCGACGTCGAAGATTCGCTGGTCGCCGTTGAACAAACGGCGCTCCAGGTGAAGCTGCTCCAGGACGAAGTCGACAAGGCGCATCGTTCCTACGATATCGCTCTCGCCCAGCTCAAAGTGGGCACAGTCAATCTGCTCACCGTGCTGACGATCGAAAACACCCTGTTCCCGGCGCAGGACGCTCTGGTGCAGGCGAAGGTCGCGCATATGCAGGCCATTGTTACGCTCTTCAAGGCATTGGGCGGCGGTTGGCAGCATCCGGTCAACGAGCCGGAAACGCCCGCTAACCTCTTTGAAACGATCAAAAAATCGCTGGAATGAGGCCCTTGCAAAGCCTAACCAGAAGTGGTTAGTTCTTCTTGGTTACGCGGTTCTAATTACATATTGGAACTTCGGAACTTGGGTCCTGCGGTGAAACGCAGTGCGGCTTGTGGGGGAGTTCACACATGCTGACAGCATCGGGTGCTGCCGGTTCGCCATGAATGTTCTTTTGATCGATGACCATCCCGTCGTCACGGTCTCGCTTGCGCTCAAACTGCGCGAGCTCGGCCATCTGGTGGAAGTGTCGCATACGCTCGAGGATGCCGGCCGGCGCATCGCCGCACAGCACATCGAACTGTGCGTGCTCGATCTCGATATGCACGGCATCTCGGGAACGCGCCTATTGCTCGAACCGGCGCTCCAGGAAAAGCTCCCCGACTGCATCGTCGTGCTGTCCGGCACGCGCGACCGCGACGAGATCGTCGGCGCGCTGGAAGACGGCGCGCATGCGTTCCTGTCGAAAACCATTCCGTTCGACGACGTGATCGAGGGGATTCTCTCCGCCCCGGAGGCCTATCGCGGCGGCGAGCCGGGCGTATGGGTTCAGGAAGTGCGCGCCTATGTGCCGCTGCCGGTCGTCTATCCGCGCGGCAGCGCATTGTCGAAACGTGAACGCGAAGTGTTCCGCCTGATGCGTCGTGGCTTCTCCGATAAGGCCATCGCCGACACGCTGGGCCGGAGTATTCATACGATCCGTGTGCAGATCCGCTCGATCCTGCGCAAGCGCGGGTCGGCGCGGCGGCGCGAGAAAAACTGACGGCCGCAGGCCGTCATCACCGACAAGTCGAACGCAGTAAGACGTTGAGCCCGGAGGGGCGACGGAGACTACTTCGCTTTCGCGATCAGTGCTTCGACTTCCGTCGTGACCTGAGCGATCGGCTTGGTGCCGTCGATCACGTGCAGAATGCCCTGCTTCTCGTAGTAGGGCAGCAGCGGTGCCGTCTGCTTGTGGTAGGTCTCGAGCCGCGTGCGGACCGCCCCTTCGGCGTCATCGGGACGGCGGACGAAGTCGTGGCTGCCGCACCTGTCGCATGTACCGGCGACCTTTGGCGGCTGAGTCTTTTCATTGTAGCCCGTGCCGCATTTGGCGCAGGTGAAGCGACCGGCAAGGCGCTCGATGATGAAATTGTCGGGCACGCGCAGATCGATCGCGGCATTGATCGTGCGGCCGCGATCCTTCAGCAGTTTGTCGAGCGCTTCGGCCTGGGCGATGGTGCGCGGGAACCCGTCGAGCACGAACCCCTTCTTGGCGTCAGGCTGGTCGATGCGGTCGGCGATGATGCCGATGACGATCTCGTCGGACACGAGCTTGCCCGAGTCCATGATCGCCTTGGCCTGTTTGCCGATCGGGGTGCCGGCGGCAACCGCTGCACGCAGCATGTCACCGGTGGAAAGCTGAACGAGACCGTGGTCTGCCTGCAACTTCTTGGCCTGGGTGCCCTTCCCGCCCCCCGGCGGACCCAGCAGAATCAGCTGCATCCGACTTCCTCCAACTCTTTTTCTGCGGTCCGACCGCCGCGTGTTAGCGGCGGCCGCGCAGCCTGGCTTTTTTGATCAAGCCTTCATACTGGTGCGCCAACAGATGGGACTGTATTTGCGTCACGGTGTCCATAGTTACTGTAACGACGATCAGAAGGCTGGTGCCGCCGAAATAGAAGGGCAGCGCGAACTTGCTGATCAGGATTTCGGGCAGGACGCAGACGGCTGCCAGATAGGCCGCGCCCAGCACCGTAAGCCGCGTCAGCACGAAATCGAGATAGTCGGCGGTATTTTTGCCCGGGCGGATACCCGGCACGAAGCCGCCGTACTTCTTCAGGTTGTCGGCGGTGTCGACCGGGTTGAACACGACCGCCGTATAGAAGAAGGCGAAGAAGACGATCAGGCCGACATACAGGAGCAGGTAGAGCGGCTGGCCGCGGCCAAGCAGCGCGGTCACCGTGGCAAGCCACCCGGAAGCTCCGCCGCCCGAGGCGAAGCCGGCAGCCGTCACCGGCAGCAGAAGGATCGAGCTTGCGAAGATCGGCGGGATCACGCCCGAGGTGTTCAGCTTCAGCGGCAGATGGCTGGCTTCGCCGCCGAACATGCGGTTGCCTTGCTGGCGCTTCGGATACTGGACGAGAATACGACGCTGGGCGCGTTCGAAGAACACGATCAGGGCGATCACGATGATGCCGCCGATGATCAGGAAGATGATGAACGCGGGCGACAGCGCTCCGGTGCGGCCGAGTTCGAGCATCTGTGCGATTGCGTTCGGCAGGTTGGCGACGATGCCCGAGAAAATGATCAGCGAGGTGCCGTTGCCGACGCCGCGCGCGGTGATCTGCTCGCCCAGCCACATCAGGAACATGGTGCCGCCGACCAGGGTCACGACCGTGGTGAAGCGGAAGAACACGCCCGGATCGAAGACGGCGGCGCCGGAACTGCCGCTCATGCCTTCGAGGCCGACCGCGATGCCATAGGCCTGCACGGTCGCGATCAGCACCGTCGTGTAGCGGGTGTACGGGTTGATCTTCTTGCGCCCCTGCTCGCCCTCTTTCTTGAGCGCCTCGAGCGAAGGCACCACGGAGGTCAGGAGCTGCAGAATGATCGATGCCGAGATGTACGGCATGATGTTGAGCGCGAAGATCGTCATGCGGCGCAACGCACCGCCGGCAAACATGTCGAACACGCCGAGCAGGCCGCCGCCCGATTTCTGGAAGACGTCGGCCAGCGCATGCGGATCGATGCCGGGCAGCGGAATCCAGGTGCCCAGGCGGTAGACGATCAGTGCGATCAGCGTGAAGAGAATACGTTGGCGGAGCTCGGTGGCTTTACCGAGCACGCCCAGATTGAGGTTAGAGGCCAGTTGTTCGGCGGCGGATGCCATGGATATCTCCCAACCACGGCCCGCGCGTGAGCCGCACCTTTATGCTGCCGGCGCTTCCTCGACAACCGGAACGATCACCGAACCGCCGGCCTTTTCGACCGCGGCCTTCGCCGAAGCCGAAGCGCCCGCCACCTCGATGGTAACCTTCGCCTTGATCTCGCCGCGGCCCAGCAGGCGCACGCCGTCCTTCACCCGGCTGATGATGCCGGCCTTCACCAGCGCCTCGCCGTTGATGGTGGATTTAATGTCGAGCTTGCCGGCGTCAATCGCCTTCTGCAGACGGTCGAGGTTGATCTCGACGAAGTGCTGCGGCGAAGGAACGGTGAAACCGCGCTTGGGCAGACGCCGATACAATGGCATCTGGCCGCCTTCGAACCCTTTGATCGACACGCCGGTGCGCGCCTTCTGACCCTTCACGCCACGGCCCGAGGTCTTGCCCTTGCCGGAACCGATGCCGCGGCCGACGCGCATGCGCGCCTTGCGGGCGCCGGGATTGTCGCGCAGGTCGGTGAGTTTGATCGTCATTTCGTCATGCTCCTAAGGGCGATACTCAGCCCACATCCTCGACGGTCACCAGATGGCGCACCTTGAAGATCATGCCACGCACAGACGGCGTATCTTCCAGTTCGCGCACGCGATGACGCTTGCCCAGACCGAGACCGATCAAGGTGGCGTTCTGGTCGTCGGGACGGCCGATCGGGCTGCCGATCTGCGTCACGCGCACCTTCTTGCCACCGGCCGATTTCGCGGCCTTGGCTTTGGCGGGCTTCTTGGCGGCTTCGGCCATCGTGCTTACTCCTTGCCGATGGCGGCAGCCGCAGCGGCGCCGTCACGGCGGCCGACGATCTCGCCGACCTTCTTGTTGCGCTTGGCGGCGATCGTGCGCGGGCTGTGGATGCC
>CAZNZI010000856.1:0-2571 GCA_964577475.1 uncultured Rhodospirillaceae bacterium | reverse complement strand
GGCCGTGACGCGCGCTGCGGAAGCGGGAGTCGGTAGTCTTGAATACGACTATGTCCCCGCCCCGCTCAAAGAACCCTATCTGTCGCGGCGGCGAACGCTCGGCTATGAACTGTACCGGCTCTATGGAATCGACCGGCACGACATGCCGGCCCGCAAGCGCGTGATGCTGCGCAACTTCGAATTTTTCGGGGCCCCGATGGGCCTGTTCTTCACCATGGAGCGCGCGATGTTCCTTGGGGCGTGGCTCGATTGCGGGATGTTCATGCAGAATGTCATGATTGTCGCTCGCGCATTTGGCCTGGAGACCTGCCCCCAGCAATCGTGGTGCGAATTCGGCGCGGTTGTGCATGCCGAGTTGTCTATCCCAGACGATCACGTGTTGGTGTCCGGCATGTCGGTTGGCTTCGAAGATTCGAGCGCACCGGAAAATGGGCTTGTGAGCGATCGCGAGCCGGTCAGCGTATTCACCAGGTTTCATCGCGGCTGACCCATATGGATGCGATTGAGCCGGGCGGCGGCGCGATGCGGACCCAAATGCAGAGGCGGCGATGACACTTGCGCTCTTGCTCACGACCGCGGCCCGGGCCTTCCCCGCTTCGCCCGCGGTCTCCCTTGGCACAAGAACAGTCTACGACTATGCAACGCTGCAAAGGCGCGCAGCCATTTTGGCTTCGGCATTGCGTTCCACTCTGGATTGTGCTTCCGGCGATCGTGTCGCCTTGTGGATGGGCAATTCCCCCGCCTATATCGAAATCATGTGGGGCTGCTGGATCGCTGGCCTGTGCGTCGTGCCGATCAACGCGAAACTGCATGCCCGCGAAGTGGGATACATCCTCAAGAACTCGGGCGCTCGCATTCTGTTTGTTGATTCGGATGGCGGAGACGATATCGAAGATGCAGTGGGATGGCCTGAAACCTTGAAACGAATCGTCGGCATCCATCAGACGGACTATCAGCGGCTTTTCGAAGACGATCCCATCGATCCCATCGATGTTGCGTCCGACAGCGCCGCCTGGTTGTTCTACACGAGCGGCACGACCGGGAGGCCCAAGGGCGCTACGCTGACCCATCGCGGTTTGACGGCGATGGCAATCAGCTATCTAGCCGATATCGACGCATTGGATGAACGGGACAGCATTCTGCACGCAGCGCCGATCTCGCATGCCTCGGGCCTGATCTCGCTCTCTTTCGTGGCGAAGGGCGGCAATCAGATCTGCGTGGAAAGCGGCGGGTTCAGCCCGGTCGAAATCATCGATCTTTTCCGCCGCTGTGACAGGGTGACTCTGTTTGCAGCACCAACGATGCTCAAGCGCCTGGTCGAAGAGCCGACCGTGACCGACAGCCCTCTGCCCGGACTCAAGACGATCATCTATGGCGGCGCCCCTATGTATCTGGCCGACCTGAAGCGCGCTCTCGAGCGTTTGGGGCCACGCCTGATCCAGGTATATGGACAAGGCGAGACGCCTAACACCGCGACGTTTTTGTCGAAGCGAGCGCATGCGGATGTCGGCCATCCGGAATATGAGCGCCGCCTGTCGGCGACGGGGCTCCCCCGTACGGGCGTCGAGGTGCGGATCGTGGATGACCAAGGCAACGAGCTGCCTCGCGGCCAACTCGGAGAAGTGACGACCCGCAGTGAGATTACGATGTCGGGCTACTGGAATGACCCGGAGAGCACCGGCAAAGCGCTGAGGAACGGCTGGCTCTTCACCGGCGATGTCGGAGTGATGGACGAGTTCGGCTACCTGACCCTCAAAGACAGATCGAAGGATCTGATCATCAGCGGCGGCTCCAACATATATCCGCGCGAGATCGAGGAAATCCTGCTCTTACATCCCGGGGTACGGGAAGCCTCGGTCATCGGCCGTCCTCATCCTGAATGGGGTGAGGAAGTGATCGCCTTTGTGGCGGTCCGCGAGGGTGCAGCCGTCGAGGCGGCCGATCTGGATGCGCTGTGCCTCGATCACGTCGCGCGTTTCAAACGGCCCCGCTCCTATATTTTCATCGACCACCTGCCGAAGAACAACTATGGCAAGGTGCTGAAAACGGAACTGCGCCGGCGCGTAGCCAATAACTGATGATATCCGCCGGTCAAGTCGAGGCGCAGATAAGGCCGGCCCGAACCGCTAGGTCTTCTCGCCAAAGAATGTGAGAAGTTCGCGGGTCAAAGCCTCGGGCTGCTCTTCGGGCACCCAGTGCCCGCAGCGCTCGAGAATACGACCACGAACGTCGTGGGCAAGATGACGAAGATTGTCCTCGACCTGCTTGCCGCGCGACTTGGAACCGCCGATCGCCAGAACCGGCATCGTCAGTTTTACCTTCATGTTCTCGTCGTTGTGCATGATGTCCCGTGGCGTGGCACGGTAATACTCGAAGCCGGCACGAAGGACTCCCGGCTGCGAGTAGGCACGCACATACTCGTCGATATCCTCTTCCGTAATGGCCGCCGGGTTATAGGCCAGATTGGTGAAGAACCAGGACAGATAGAGGCGCTCGCGCCCTGCCGTCAGGGCCTCGGGAAGATCCTGCTGCCAATGGAAGCCATGGTGCCAGCGCCGCCCGCGCCAGGTG
>CAZNZI010000855.1:0-5585 GCA_964577475.1 uncultured Rhodospirillaceae bacterium | reverse complement strand
GCCGCCGGCGCCGATCTCCAGCAGTTCGACCGCGGAGATGTTGAGCGGCAGCCCGCTGTTCTTACGGTAGTTGACGGCATCGACCTCGAAGGTCGGCATGATGGCGGGCTCACCGTCGTCCACCGCGCCCAGCTTGGCCGTGGTGCCCCCCATGTCGAAGGTGAGAACGCGATCGAATCCTTCCTCGGTACCGACCAATCCGCACATCAGCACGCCGGCGGCAGGGCCCGACTCGACGATGCGGATGGGGTAGTTTCGTGCCAGGGTCGCGCTGACCAGGCCGCCGTTCGACTGCATGATGAACAGCTTGCTGTCGATGCCGCGCGCCTTGATCGAGGCCGTCAGGTTCTCGAGATATTTGTCGACGATCGGCTGAACATAGGCGTTGGCGACCGTCGTGCTGGTGCGCTCGTATTCCCGGTATTTCGGCGAGACTTCGTGGGAGACGGACACCGACAGGCCGGGCAGCGCCGCCTTCAGGGCTTTGCGGACCGCTTCTTCGTGCCTGGCATTCGCGTAAGAATGAAGGAAGACGATCGCGACCGCCTCGAACCGACCCGCCTCCAGCGACGCCTTGAGCGAGTCGAGCTGGGCGGTATCGAGCGGCACCACGACCTCGCCGGCGGCGTTCATGCGCTCGGCAATCTCGAAGATGTCCCGCCGCGGCACCAATTGGTGCGGCTTGCGCGTGTGCAGATCGTTGGTCTCGGGCCGCTTCTGTCGCCCCAGGATCAGAACGTCGCGGAAGCCTTCGGTGGTGATCAGGGCCGTGCGGCAGCCCTTGCGTTCGAGGATGGCATTGGTGGCCACGGTAGTCGCGTGGCGGATGTCCGAGACGTCCTTAGCCGCGACACCGTGCTCGTGCATGATCTGGTCGAGGCCCGACAGCACGGTCTTCTCAAGATCCTGGGGCTGGGTCGGGATCTTGGCGAAGTGGCTGGCGCCCGTCCGGCTGTCGTGCAGCACGAAATCGGTGAACGTTCCGCCTATATCAAACCCAATTCTGATCATCGTCTGCCCGCGACTTAGAAATTCAGGGTGATCAGCCGCTCTTCGGTGACCTCGCGGATGGCGTATTTCGGCCCCTCATGCCCATAGCCGCTGTCCTTCACGCCACCGAACGGCATCGCGTCGCCGCGCGAGCTCGACGTCTCGTTGATGTGGACCGAACCGAACCGCAGCCCGCGGGCGGCGCCGATCGCCCGGTTGATATCGCGCGTGAAACTGCCGGCGGCGAGCCCGTAAGGCGTGTTATTGGCATGATTCACCGCTTCGCCGAGCGTGGCGAACGGCAGCACCGAGACGACCGGCGCGAAGATCTCCTGCTCCAGGACCTTGAGGCCGGGGCCGACATTGGCGAGCACGGTCGGCGACAGCACCGGGCCGCTCCGGTCGCCGCCCGTGAGGACCCTGGCCTGGCCGAGCTCCGCCTCGCGCACCCAGCTCTGTGCGCGCGCGGCCGCCTCCTCCGAGATCATCGGCCCAACGCGGGTCGTCGGGTCACGCGGATTGCCGGCCGGCATTTTCCGAGCGAGATCGACCAGCCCGTCGGCCACCTTGTCCTTGACCCCGTTCTCGACATAAAGCCGCTGAATCGAGGTGCACACCTGGCCAGCCTTGCGGAAAGCGGCGTTGGCGATGCGCGGCAGCGCGCGATCGAGATCGGCGTCCGCGCAGACGATCGTGCTAGCGATGCTGCCGAGCTCGAGTTGGGTCCGCCTGAGCCCGGCTTTTTGCTGGATGATCCGGCCGACGCGGGTGCTGCCGGTGAAGCTGTAGAAGGCGATTTCCTGCCGGTCCAGCAACAGCTCGCCGATATTGCCGTGGACCAGCGCGAGAAGATCCGGCGGCAGTTCCGCGTCCAGCAAGGCAGCGCAGAGCAACGTCGCCGTCAACGGCGTCAGGCTCGACGGTTTCAGGATCACCGCGTTGCCCGCCGCGATCGCCGGTCCGATCTTGTGGATCACCGTATTGAGCGGCGAATTGAATGGCGTGATCGCACAAACGATACCGATCGGCACACGAATCGTGAAACCGATGCGCTCGTGCTGGCCGGCAGTCGCGGCGAACGGCACCGTTTCGCCTACCAGTCGCGTTGCTTCCTCGGCACAGAGATTGAGCGTGACCAGGGAGCGGTCGATCTCGACATTCGCGTCGGTCGTGGTGAAGCCGGCCTCAGCGGTGATCGCCTCGGCGAAATCGGCGCGGCGGGCGGCAATGATCTCGGCGGTGCAGCGCAGGATCCGCGCCCGAACGATCGGCTCCGGCGCGCCCTTTTCGAACGCATTGGCGGTCGCTTTGACAGCCGCCTCCACGTCGGCAGCCGATGCCTGAGACATTTCCGCCAAAAGTTCGCCCGTGAACTTATCCGTAACCCTGAAACGCTGCTCGCCGCCGATCCACCGGCCACCAATGAGCGTGCCGGTTTCGACGGGGCTCGAAAGGTTCAATCCCTTGCGATTCATGGCTGATGTCGTCGGCGGCAATTCCGCCTCCCAATAACTGATTGAAACGGGCCGGAAGCTTCAGTCCACTTTTGTGTATAACCGTATACAAAGAAGGCAGCAAGGCAATTTTCCCTTTGTTTGGCGCGGGAAACAAACGTTGCCGTTTGCGAAGAACCGGCACATTCAGGGCGGAAATGGCACCGAAACCAGCGTCGGCAATCCGTCAAGCCTAGCAAAGGGAGAAGATGGGGGCAAAGATGCCAAGAGCGGCAAATCGGTGGCATGTCACCGGCTTTGGCGCGGTTTGAGCCCTGCCCCGGGGCTCTATGGACACATCATCCGCGCCATCCGCATGGCCGGTAGCCACATGACGTCGTCGTTTGCAGGATTCTGATCCGCCGGATCGGGCAGATCGCTTTCACCTAAGAGAGATCAGGCCGCTTCGACGACGAACAAGTTCTCGATATGGCCGATGCCGTCAATCTCGACACGGACGCTGTCGCCATCTTTCAGATATTTCGGCGGATCGAAACCGATGCCGACACCCGCCGGCGTGCCCGTAGCGATCACATCGCCCGGATACAGCGTGATCCCCGCAGAGATCGTTGCGATGATCGTGGGCACGTCGAAGATCAGCAGCCCGGTATTGGAGTTCTGCCGCAACTCGCCATTCACGGAACACCGGATCGGCGTGTCGCCGATATCGATCTCATCCTTTGTCACCGCCCAGGGGCCCATCGGACAGAACGTGTCCTGCGACTTGCCGATCAGCCACTGACTGTAGCGGCCCTGGAGATCGCGCGCCGTCACGTCATTGACGATCGTATAGCCCCAGACGTGATCAAGAGCGTCGGCGGCTTTGATCCCCCGTCCGCCCTTGCCGATGATGACGGCCAGTTCCGCCTCGTAGTCGATAGCCGTCGAAACGGTCGGGTCGATGAAAATGCGCGCCCCGGTCGCGACGACCGTTTCGGGCACTTTTGAGAAGACGATGGGAAACTTCGGCACCGCGCCGGCCGCGGCGCTCGAGTCAAAACCGCTCTTCGCGAACTCGTGCGCGTGCTCGTGATAGTTCTTGCCGACGCAGAAGATATTGCGCGGCGGCCGAGGCACCGGCGCCTCCCATACGACCTGACCGAACGGAACGGACTGCTGGGTGGCCGGCACCTTGCCGCGCTCGATGAGCGACAGTACCCCGCGATCGGCTTCGCTTTGGGGCAAATCGAAAGGTGCGACGGTTCGCGCATCAACATCGACCAAACCGACTTTGCGGCTGCCGCGCATCCAGAACGTAGCGATTTTCATCGGATATATATCTTGTCGTTTATCTTACCGTTCGAGCCGCCGGCGCATCAGAGCGCGCAGGCTTCCTCGCGATAGAGGCCCAGATGCTTCATCGCCGGAATGTCCGACACCGAATAGAGGATGGCGTCCTCCTTCGCGTCGGCATTGGCATGCTTATGCGGCGCCCAGTTCGGAATGACGAAGAGGTCGTTCGGCCCCCATTCCATCACCTTGTCGCCCACGGTCGTGCGGCCCTTGCCCTTGATACAGCAATAGAGGGTGCTGCAGGCCTGCCGGTGCGCCTGGGTCACTTCGCCCGGGCGCAGGAGCTGGGCGTTGAACGACATCGTGGTCGTCACCGAGTCGCCATTGGCCGGATTGGTGTATTCCAGCATGATTCCGTCGAACGGGCTGCCCTCATAGTCGCGCATCCGGTTGAGCGCGTCGGCGGTGTCTTCCCAGCGGTAGAGGAACATCGGCGTGCCGATGCTCTTACCGCGGAGATGAGTGAGGAAGGTCGGCCGCAGACCGCCGACGCCATAGATGTTCCGCGAGTGATCGACCGGATGCCGGATCGTCTGCTGACCTTTCTTGATCGGCTCGTTCGAATTCGACTTATCGCCTGACGGCTCGTAGTAGGCATGCTCGAAATGGCTGCCGCCCATCGATTCGGTCAGCGGCAGATCGAGCACGTCGACCCAGATCACCGGCTCGGTGCCTTCATTGCCGTGGTCGTGCCAGGTGCCGGCCGGCGTCACGATCAGATCGCCGCGGTTCATGGTGCACTTCTCGCCTTCGATCGTAGTATAGCCGCCGCCGCCTTGGAGAACGAAACGGCTGGCGTTCGGCGTATGGCGATGGACCAGCGCGATTTCGCCGGGGTTGTAGATCGACAGGCTGACATAGAGCGTATTGGTGGTGTGGTGGCGCCGGCTGGCACCCGGGTTGGACAGGATCACCACGCGGCGCTCGGCCTCGTCGATGGCGATGGCCTTGCCCACATCGGCCATATGCGGCTGGATGTCGCTCCAATGCCAGAGATGTGGCTGGAACGGCGAGGGAACATTCACGATATTCTTCTCGATCTCCCACAGACCGACGAGACTCAGATTCTCGTGCCGGTTCTTGATGGCCTCTCTCACATCGCTCATTTCAACTCTCCCTCGACTACGCCCGGGCGCCTCAGCGCACCGTGACCAATGACGGCAACCACAACGACAAGATCGGCAGGGCGACCAGGACGATCAGCCGCACGAAATCGGCGATCATGAACGGTCCGATGCCGCGCGCGAGATCGGAGGTCTTGAGCCCCGGCACCACCGACCGCAGGATCAGCAAGTTTAACCCCAGCGGCGGCGTGATGAAGCTGATCTCGGTAACAACCGCGGTAATGATGCCGAACCAGATCGGGCTGAAGCCGATGCTGGTGATCAGCGGAAAAAAGATCGGCACCGTCAGCAGCATCATCGAAATGCCTTCGACCACGCAGCCCAGCACCAGATAGATGATGATGATCATGACGATCACCACCATCGGCGGCACATGCTGCGCATTGATGAAGGTTTGCACTGCGGTGGGGATGCCGGCGACATTGATGAAATTGCTGAAGATCAGCGCGCCGAAGATCAGAGCGAACAGGATGGCGGTTGTGCGCGCGCTTTCGATCAGAACGATTCCCAGGCGCGCCCAGGTCATGCGTCGCGCCAGCAGGGCGATCAACAGGGCGCCGGCCGCGCCGATGCCGGCCGCTTCGATCGGGGTGAAAACACCGCCATAGATCCCGCCGATCACCAGGACGAAGAGGCCCAGGATGCCGATTACACTGCGCAAGGACTGGATGCGCTCGGGCCATGA
>CAZNZI010000854.1:0-2642 GCA_964577475.1 uncultured Rhodospirillaceae bacterium | reverse complement strand
GGCCGCCAGCAACAGCGCCAAATAGTCCGAGATGACATAGCGGAGCGACTTCATCGCGTTCAGGTTGAGGGCGATGTATAAACCGGCCGCCCAGCACGCAACGGGACCGAACGCGAGGGCGCGCGCGGTCAGATAAGCCAGCGCCGCGGCCGCGGCGATGAGAAGGGCGTTGGTCCAGCGCAGACTGCGATAGATCGATGGGCATGCCGGGTTGTCCTTGACGCCGATGCAATCGGCGCTGGCGTCCAGGAGTGCCGGGTCGATGACCATGACCGCGGCGACGAGCGCCGGATAGAGCGGCTCCCGGCCGGGCCCCTTGTCGGCCGCAGGGCCTGCGGGTGTTTGCGCGAACTGCCCCGTCAGCGCGAGTGTCCGCCCATAGTGCAGATATTCGACTTCATCATTGACGGGGTTCCAGCCCTTGGAGGACTGCACGACAAGAATGCCGATGACGAGTGCGATCGCCGCGATGACGAGGGCAGGCCAGGCCGCTCGGCGCCGCTCTTCGCTCACAACGCGGCGCCACGGCCATCGGTAGCGTAGGACGGGGCCTCGTGACCCAGGTAATTCAGGCGCTTGGCCTCGCGGCGGCCGAGCATGACGGAATCGAGGACGAAACCCGATGCGAGGCTGAGAAAGGCGAGAATCATGATGCCGGTCGCCAGGATGGCCGTGGGAAAGCGGGGCACCAAGCCGGTCTGCGAATACTCGACGACAATCGGGATCCCCAACGCGAGGCTCACGACCGCGAGGATCGCCGCCGCGATCAGAAAGAAAGCCAGCGGCTTCTCCTCGCGGAACATCCGGAAGATCGTCACGAGGATGCGCGCCCCGTCACGGTAGGTGTTCAGCTTGCTGACGGAGCCTTCGGAGCGGGCGCCGTATTGCGTCTCGACTTCGGCGATGGGCAGGCGAAGGGCGAGGGCATGGACGGTCATCTCGGTCTCGGTCTCGAAGCCCGAAGACAGGGCCGCGAAGGATTTGACGAAGCGGCGGGAAAAGGCGCGATAGCCCGACAGCATGTCGGTGACACCACGGCCGAATATCAAAGCCACGGATGCGGTCAGCAGCCGGTTGCCGATGATATGGCCGGGGCGGTAAGCGGCATCGGCCGTCGTCTTGCGGCTCCCTACGACCATATCGAGATTGTCTTCGATCAGCCGCCCGATCAGCGCCGGGGCGCTCTCGGCCTCATAGGTGTCGTCGCCGTCGCAGAGCAGGTATACGTCGGCTTCAACGTCGGCGAACATCCGCCGCACCACATTGCCTTTGCCTTTTTGCGGTTCGCGCCGGACGACCGCACCGGCGGCCCGGGCAATTTCAGCGGTCCGGTCGCTGGAGGCATTGTCATAGACGTAAACGGTGGCTTCCGGCAAAGCGCGCCGGAAGCGGTCCACCACCTGGCCCACGGACCGTTCCTCATTGTGGCAAGGGATCAGGACAGCCACTCTCATTCGTTCCGCGGCTCCGGTCTCTAAGGCAATGGTTTCATTGGACAACGGAGGATGCGCAGGGCGGCAATAGCCTGTCAATCGAACAGAAGTCGGGCCGATCGGGCGCTAAAACCCTGCGCGCCTTGTCCTTTGCAAAACCGCTGTGCTATGAGCATCCGCCCAGGGCGTGACCTGCGGGCGTGGTGGAACTGGTAGACACACTGGATTTAGGTTCCAGCGGCGCAAGCCATAGGGGTTCAAGTCCCTTCGCCCGCACCACCCGCTGGGTTACCCGCCATTCGTCCGGGAGGGCTGCGGCTTGCAACCGCCCCTGGCGCCACCGATATTCTTCTCTCGCACACGGAAAGAACAATGCAAGTCACTCAGACCAGCACCGAAGGGCTCAAGCACGAATTCAAGGTCACCGTTCCGGCTGGCCAGATCGCCGAAAAGGTGCTGTCGCGCCTGAGCGAGGTGGCGGCCACCGCCACGCTGCCCGGGTTCCGCCCCGGCAAGGTTCCGATGCCGATGCTGAAAAAGCGTTACGGTCCCTCGGTGACCAGCGAAGTGGTCGAGGCTGCCGTCAACGACGGCGCCCGCCAGGCGATCGACGATCACAAGCTGCGCCCCGCATTGCAGCCGCAGATCAACATCACCTCCTATAAAGAGGGCGGCGACCTTGAGTTCACTGTCGCCGTCGAGTCGCTGCCCGAAGTGGAAGTGACCGATCTCTCGGCGCTCACCGTGGAGCGTCCGACGGCTGCGGTGGCCGACAGTGAAATCGATGAGGCGCTGAAGACGATTGCCGCCCAGCATGAAGGGACCGAGACGATCGAAGGCGACCACGCCGCAGCGAAGGACGACATCGTCGTGATCGACTTCCTGGGCAAGGTCGACGGCGTCCCCTTCGACGGCGGCAAGGGCGAGGCCTATCCGCTGCGCCTGGGTTCCGGCAGCTTCGTGCCCGGTTTCGAAGACCAGCTGATCGGCGCCAAGATCGGCGAGACGCGCGTGGTCAAGATCAAGTTCCCCGAGGACTACAGCCCGGGCCTGGCCGGCAAGGACGCCGAGTTCGACTGCACCGTTAAGGAACTGCGCCGCGTCGTGCCCAAGGCGAACGACGACGCGCTCGCCAAGGCGGTGGGGCAGGAGTCGCTCGACAAGCTGCGTGAAGCGATCAAGGGCGAGATCGCGACCGCCCACGGCCGG
>CAZNZI010000853.1:0-3290 GCA_964577475.1 uncultured Rhodospirillaceae bacterium | reverse complement strand
TCGACTGCTATGCCGAAGGCCTGCGTTTCCAGGCGATCAAGGTCTATGAGGCCGGGACGAGGAACAACCAGGTCTGGCATATGCTGCGCACCAATATCCGCCTGCCGGACCTGGTGCTCGGCGACATGGAGGCCCAGGTGGCCGCCGCGCGCATCGGCGCCCGGCGTTATGTCGATCTGATCGACCAGTGGGGTCTCGACTCGGTGATCGCCGCGACCGAGGACATGTACGACTCGTCCGAACACCGCATGCGCGCCGCCATCCGCGCCCTGCCCGACGGCGACTACACCGCCACCACGATGATCGACGGTTTTCTCGACGATCCGAACCCGGCGCGGCGCGATCTGCCGATCCAGGTGACGCTGAAAATCCGAGGCGACGAGATGACGGTCGATATGGCCGGCACCGCGCCGCAGGTTTCGGACCGGCCGATCAACATGCCGCTGCACGGCACGGTGGATTGCGCCGTGTGGCTGTCGGTGCGCTCGGTGCTACTTGACTCAGCGATCCATGGCGACATTCCGCAGAACAGCGGCCTGGTACGGCCGATCACGATCGCGGCGCCGGAAGGCAGCTTGGCCAATCCGACCTTCCCTGCGCCCGTGATCGCGCGCTTCTGCCCCGGCATCGAACTTTCCAACGCCGTGGTGCAAGCGCTCTCGCAGGTGGTGCCGAAGCAAGTCTCGGGCGGCTGCGGCAATGGCGGCGGCATGTTGCTGACCGGCACGCAGGGCAACAACTTCTGGGTCCAGGTTGAATTGTTCTCGGGCAGCTATGGCGGCCGCCATGGGCTCGACGGTATGGACTCGGTCGACGTGCTCTACGCCAACACGCGCAACAATCCGATCGAGGACATCGAGTCGCACGTGCCGCTGCGCATCGATCGCTACGAGCTGCGCGAGGAAGTGGCCGCCCCGGGCCAGTGGCGCGGCGGCGTGGGCTCGATCCGCGAGATCACCTTCCTGGCCGACGGCGCAGTGTCGGTGGAAAGCGAAGGCCACAAATATCCGCCGAAGGGTTTGTTCGGCGGCAAGGACGGCACCGTCTCGCAACTGGTCTGGACCAAAGCAACCGGCGAGGTGGTGCAGCTGCCCTCGAAGCAGCCCTATCACCCGTTCGGCACGGGCGACAAAATCACCGCGATCCGCGCCTGCGGCGGCGGCTATGGCGATCCACTGCTGCGCGCGCCGGCCGATGTGCTGGACGATGTGCTCGACGACTATATCAGCATCGCCAAGGCCAAGGCCGATTACGGCGTGGTGATCACCGAGAAACTGACGGTGGACGAGGACGCCACCAAACGCGAACGCGCGGGCCGCGGCGCGCGCAACTGAACGAGGATATGAGGACGAAGATGGGAGACAGTTTGATCGTTGCCGGTGCCCAGATGGGCCCGATCGCCCGGGCCGACTCGCGGCCCACGGTGGTGAAGCGCCTGATCGCGATGATGAAGGAGGCGAAGAGTCGCGGCGCCGACGTGGTGGTGTTTCCGGAACTCGCGCTGACCACCTTCTTCCCACGCTGGTGGATGACCGACCAGGCCGAGGTGGACGCCTTCTTCGAGACCGAAATGCCCGGCCCCGAGACGCGGCCGCTGTTCGACATGGCCAAGGAACTCGGCATCGGCTTCAACATCGGCTATGCCGAGTTGGTCAACGAAGGCGGCAAAGTCCATCACTACAACACGGCGATCATCGTCGATAAGGCCGGCAAGATCGTCGGCAAGTACCGCAAGGTTCATCTGCCCGGCCATGCCGACCACAAGCCCGACTGGCCCTATCAGCATCTCGAGAAGAAGTATTTCGAGCCTGGCGATCTCGGTTTTCCGGTGTGGAAAGCCTTCGGCGCCAATGTCGGCATGTGCATCTGCAACGACCGCCGCTGGCCCGAGACCTATCGCGTGATGGGACTGCAAAGCGTCGAACTGGTCATGCTCGGCTACAACACGCCGACCGATGTGCCGTGGCAGCCGCTCTACAATCATCTCTCCGGTTTCCACAACCATCTGTCGATGCAGGCGGGTGCCTATCAGAACAGCACCTATGTGGTCGGTGTGGCCAAGGCGGGGGTCGAGGAGAAGTGCGACCTGCTGGCCGGCAGCGCCATCATCGCGCCCTCGGGCGAGATCATCGCGCTCGCCGCCACGCGCGGCGACGAAGTGATCGTGGCGAAATGCGATCTGGAACTGGCGCGTTTCAATAAGAAGAACATGTTCAATTTCGCCCAGCACCGCCGCATCGAGCATTACGGGCGGATCACGGGGCAAACCGGCGCGACCGAGCCGGGCGCCTAAGCCGGGAGCGCGCGATGTACGAAGAGGTCCGCGACTTCTATCTCTCGCGCGGCTTCGGCGGCCGGGTCGGCTTCGGCGAGCGGCCGGCCCTTGTGGTGATCGACATGGCAAAGTCGTGGCTCGACACCTCGTCGCTGCTCGGCTCAACCAATGTCCAAGGCGTGATGACGGCCATCCTTGATGTGCTGAAGGACGCCCGCGCCGCGCGCATTCCGATCTTTTTCACCACCATGGCCTTCGAGGCGGCCGATATGGCGAGCCCCTATGCGAAGAAACTGATGTTCGTTCAAAAGGGCGCGCTGACGGCGGGCACGGATATGGTAGAGCTCGACCCGCGCCTGGAACAGCGGGTCGACGAGCCGCTGATCGTGAAGCAGCGCGCCTCGGCCTTCTGGGGCACCAATTTCGATGCCCATCTGGTGGCGCGCAAGATCGACACTTTGATCATCACCGGCTGCAGCACCAGCGGCTGCATCCGCGGCACGGCCGAGTCGGCCCACAATCTCAACCTGCACACGATCGTCGTGCGCGAGGCGGTGGGCGACCGGTCGTCCCTCGCCCATGAGGCCAACCTCACCGATATCGACATGCGCTATGGCGATGTCGTGTCGAAGAACGAGGTTGCGGGGTATCTCGGGAAACTTAAGCGCTGAAAGGGCCCCTACCCTCCCGCTGACGCGGGTCCCTCCCTCCCCCGCATGCGGGGGAGGGCCGGGGCAGGGGCTTTTAGTTCTTCTTCCCAGCCCGCAGCTTTTCCGTGGCCGCCGCATCGACCTTACCGCCTGCGATCACCACGCCGTAGTGGTCACGCGCGACCGCCGTATCGATCAGCCCATCGACCACGTTTTCCAGCACGGCCGCCGGATCACGCTTGAAGGGATCGCCATAGCCGCCGCCGCTCGGGCCGAAAGCCACCAGACGGTCGCCCTTCTTCACCTTCTGGAAAGCGACCTTGGAGACCAGTGAGGTCTTGTCCTTGCCCGAGTGCAGGTAGAGC
>CAZNZI010000852.1:0-3629 GCA_964577475.1 uncultured Rhodospirillaceae bacterium | reverse complement strand
CCGCGCGGCCCGGGCGCAGGCTGCACGGCCTGAGGATGCACCGGCGCCGGGTCCGGATGATAGGCGACCGGCTTTGCCGCCACCTGGGCATGCGCATTGGCGACTTGCGGCTGGACGATATCGGGCCGTGCTTTCGCCCGGCGGGCCTCCGGCGTGGGCTGGAATGTCCGCATCTGCCGGCCGGCATCCACGCGCAGATGCTCCACCTGATCGCGCGGAACCTGGACGCGCGCCCGCTGCACCGGCGCCGCGTGGGCGAAGGCTTGCGCGGGCACCACCACCGTCGCATTGCGATTGACGAGATGCGTGATCGTCATGCCCTGGGGAGCGCCCCGGTTCGGGGCCAGGTGTTCGGTGACCACCTCGGTGCGGCGGACATTGATCACGTTCACCCGATGCACATAGGTCCGGCTGGCGTGATACCAAGGGCGATAGACCTCGTAGGGCGCGAGCGGCACCCAGCCGACGGCCGCCGTCGGGCCGCCCGCCGAGATCGTCACGCCGAAACCGTCGCCACCGACAAAGGCGACCAGGGCGGGCGCATAGACGGGCCGCGCCACCACCGCGCCGGGCACCACCGGTACCCAGCCCCAGCGGTCATGGATGCGCGCCCAGCGTCCATAATGGAAGGGCGCGAAGCCCCAGGGCGCGTCGTCGATCCAGGTCCAGCCCCAAGGCTCGACATAGGCCCAATGGCCGTTCTGGTAAGGCGCCCAGTCGGTCGCGACCTGGGTCGGATACCAGACCTGACCGTAATCCGGCGTGGCCGCCCATTGCCCATAGGCGCCGAGATCCTGTGCGCCGGTCATGTCGGCGACCACCGGCGGCGGCGCATTGGGAGCCTGGGCCTGTGCGGGCGACGGCTCGCTCTCGCGATGCTCGCGCGCCAGAGCCCAGTCGTCGAAGGCCGTCGTCTCGCCCTCGGCCATCTGCACGGTGACGGGATCGCCGCTGATGATGGCGGCCTCGCCGGCCTGCACGTCGAGCGACGACTGCGGGCCTTCGTAACGCGCGACGCCTTCCAGGACGGTGAACTGCATCTGCGCGGCCGGCGTGTTGTCGTCGGTCGGCGAACCGGCGTTGATGTCGTAGCTGCCGGGTTGGATCAGGTCCACCTGCCCCTTCGGCGTCATCACCGAAATGCCGCCCGGCGGCAGCGCATGGACATGGACGTTGACGACGCCCTGGTTGACCGTCACCTGCGTCGTGTTGTCGTCGAGCTGGGTGACATCGACCCAGGTCCCCTGATCGAGACGGACCTCGGATGCGCCGATCTGGATTTCCGCCTTCGAGTCCGGCTCGGTCCAGAACGAGGTGCCGGTGGTCACCGGGTAGTTGAGCGTGGCCGGGGACCAATCGGTCTGGTCGGCGGCATGGAACGAAACCGTGCCCTCCACGTCGCTCAAGCGGCCGACGCGCGCCGGTGGATCGGCCCAGGCGGTGGCGGCGGTGGTGATGACGATCGCGGCCGCGACGACGATGATGCGGGACGGATGGGAAACGGACATTTTGGGTCACCCCTTTAGCGAAGCAGGCCCAAAATATGCAGGGCATCGATGCCTTCTAGAGGGCGGAACCATGTCCGAAAGAAGGCAGTTTCAACATCCGCCGTTACAGTTCCGAAACGCGGTGAAATCAATCTCCTCGCCCGCGGCGGCGAAGGCCCTGATTTCGGAACCCTAAACGGTGCGCGTGAAGCGGCGGCGGCCCCAAAAGCACCGCCGCTTCCGCCGTGAGTTCTAGAGCGAGATGCCTTCGGCTTTGAGCGCCGCCTGGACGCCGGGACGCGCCTTCACGCGGTCGAAATAAGCGCTGAGCACCGGGCCGACATCGAGGGCCTTGTTGCGCGCCCAATTCAGGATGGTGAAGAGGTAGCCGTCGGCCACCGTGAACTGATCGCCGAACAGGTACTGTTTCCCTTCGAGCTGCTTGGCGACATAGCCGAAGCGCAGCTTGAGGCGCGCGATCACCGCTTCCTTCATCTCGTCGTTGATCTTCGGGTTGAAGAGCGGCGAGAAGCCCTTGTGCAATTCGGTGGTGATGAAGTTCAGCATTTCGTTGAAGCGATAGCGCTCCATGCTGCCATTGGCCGGCGGCGCCAACTTCTTCTCGGGCTTGTTGTCGGCCAGGTACTGGAGCATCACCGCGTTCTCGGTCAGCAGCGTGCCGTCATCGAGCATCAGCGCCGGCACATAGCCCTTCGGATTCACCGCCAGATAGTCGCTGTCGTTGCTCTTGACCTTCTTGGCCTGGAGATCGACGGCTTCGCCGTCATGGGCGTAGCCGGCTTCGTGGAGCGCGATACGCGGCGAAAGCGAGCACGAACCGGTCGAGAAATAGTACTTCATGGCGTTTCTCCTTGAGGGCGCAGGGCTGCGCCGGATGGGGTCGCGCGACGGTCAGGACCCGGTCAATTCCGCCGCGCTCGGGAAGAAGAAATAGCAGGCTACGCCGATCACCACCAGATAGAGCAGAAGGACCAGGGTCCAGGCGAAATTATGCCGGATTACAGCCCCTTCGTTACGGACGAAGCGCGTGGTGGAGACGCCGACGCTGGCCGTCAGCGGCGCGACCGGCTTGCCGAGTTCCGCCCCCACCGAATTGAGTGTCGGCAACAAGAGCAGCGGGAAGCCGAGCAGCTTGCCGGCGATCGCCTGGAAGGCGCCGAACATCGCGTTGGTCGCCGTGTTGCTGCCCGAGAGCGCGACACCGATCCAGCCCAGGATCGGCGCGACGATCAGGAACGGCCAGCCGATTTTCGAAAAGGCATAAGCCAGCGATCCCGCCATGCCCGAGAAGTTGTAGACGAAGGCCAGGCCGAAGATGAAGACGCCGACCAGGAGCGCGCCCCACATCTGCTGTCCGGTCTTGCGGAACAACTCGATCAGTTGCGCGCGCGTGATGCGCAGCGCCAGCGCCACGACGATCCACGAAACCAGGATCGCGCTGCCGCCGACAAAGGGCGTGAAATGGAACATCGCCGCCACCGGCCGCCCGTCATTCAACGATGACGCGGCGATCACGCTGATGTCGAACAGGCTGACATGGGGCAGCGGCGACCACGGGCCGGTCCACAGCACCACCACGACGATCAGCACCGCGAACGGCATCCAGGCCTCGATCACCTGGGCGCGCGTCAGGCCATGGGCCTGCGCGGTATAGCCTGCGATCTCTTCAGCGCTCAACACGCGGCCGCCATAGGCCAGCACCATGCGGGGCCGCCAGAGCTTGAGCAGCACGAAAATGCCGATGAAGCAGACGATCGCACCGGTCACGTCGGCGAGATACGGACCGAGATAGACGGCCACGGGATATTGTCCCGCGATATAGCCGAGCGAGCCGACCAGGGCGAGCGGCCAGCCCTCGCGCAGCCCCCGCCGGCCGCTGACCAGGAAAATCAGCACCCAGGGCGGCGCGATGGCCAGGATCGCCGTGATATGGCCGAGCGCGGCCGAGAACTGCATCAGCAGGTCGTGCGGCGGAACGTGCGGTGCCAGCGCGACACCCGCCACCGCCGCCAGCGTGATCACCGGCGCGCCCAACGCTCCATAGGAGACGGGCGCGTTGTTGGCGATGGCGGCGACGCGCACCGCGTCGAGATCCGGTATGCCAAAAGCGATCAGGATCGG
>CAZNZI010000851.1:0-2106 GCA_964577475.1 uncultured Rhodospirillaceae bacterium | reverse complement strand
AAAATGGCGAAGCGATCGGCGCACAGCATCGCGGATGCCGGCGGCGGTCGCGCCGCGGTAACGCATGGATGCCGGTGATGTCGCTTGAAACCAGACAGGCCGCCCCGCTTAAGGGCGATGGTTCGATGCAGTCCGATACGGGGCGGGAATGCTAGGCGACGGGGCCGAAGGTCGGAAACACGCGACGCTCCGTGCTACGCTTCGGCACGGTGTTTCGGTGCGAGTCCGGTCCCGCGAGGTCGAAGGCGGCCTCGGTCAGCGGATGATCGGCATCGAGGAAACCGTCGATGGCGGTGAAATGATTGCACCCCGGTTGATCCAGCATCCGACCTTGCAGGCCCGCACTGTGCCATGCGGCCAGATACTCGCTGGACTGCCGGTGAAATTCGCTCGACTCGTCGCCACCCAAGGTCACCACCTGCGGCGGCGCGCGGTGCGGGATGTTGTGAAGCGGGCTTTCGCGGCGGATCACGTCCTGGTCGAGCTGGATCGCCGGCTGCAGCCAGGAGAAGCGCAACGGCTCAAGATCGAAAAGGCCGCTGATCGAAATCCCGCCGCGCAGGGTGTTCGCCGGCAGGCCGTAGTCGCGCGTCCAATCGGTGCTGAGCATCATGCCGACCTGCTGCCCGCCGGCGGAATGGCCGGAGACGACGATGCGTTCGGGGTCGATGCCGAGTTCCTGCGCGTGCCGATGCATCCAGGCAATCGCGGCGCGCGACTGGCGCGTGATCTCCGCGATCGTCACCTTGGGGCACAGACTGTAGTTCGTCACCGCCACCGCCATCCCGCGAGCGACAGGTCCGCGCGCCACCAGGCTGAACTCCTTCGCGCTCAACATGCGCCAATAGCCGCCGTGGATGAACACCAGCAGCGGTGCGTTGGGCCGGCGCGCGGGGAAAAAATCGAAATACTCGTCGAGGGTCGGGCCGAAACGCATATCGAGTCTGGCCGTCAGTTCAGCGCGGGCCTTAGCGCTGCCTTCGATGAAGTGCTCGGCGTAGGGGCGGAAGTCCGGAACCATCCGCTCGACGTCGTATTCGCGGTCGATCTCGGCCTGGGTTGCAAAACCGCGATACAGCATCCGCTTCCTCCTTCGCGCCCTCGGGCGCCTACTCTATGCCGAACGGCGCGACTTCCAACAAGGGGATTGATACGAACATGAACGGTCTCGGCGAAATCGTGATTGGCATTGTCGTCGTCGTCGTCGTCATCGCCATCCTGTGGTTCCTGTTCTCGCGGCTCTACGAACGGTCGTCGACCGAAGTTTCGTTCGTTTGTACCGGCATGTTCGGGCAGCGCGTCGTCATCAGCGGCGGTGCGATCGTCATTCCCGTTCTACATCGCGTCATCCGCGTCAACATGAACACCATCCGCCTGCCGATCCGCCGCGACAATGAACGTGCGCTCATCACGCAAGACCGCATGCGCGCCAATGTGGAAGCCAATTTCTATCTGCGCGTGGAGGCGAACAAGCAATCGGTGGCGCTTGCGGCGCAGACCCTGGGCAGCCGTACCATGTCGGCGGAAGCAATGATCGATCTGGTCGAGGGCAAGCTGATCAGCGCACTCCGCGCGGTCTCCGCCGAGATGACGATGGAAGAGCTGCATCAGCGCCGCAGCGAATTCTCAAGCCGCGTTCGCGGCCTGCTCGCCGAGGATCTTGCTAAGAACGGGCTCGATGTCGAAAGCGTCTCGATCGCGCAGCTCGACCAGACCAGCCGCGAGTATTTCAACCCCAACAACGCCTTCGACGCCGCCGGTCTGACCAAGCTGACCGAGCAGATCGAGGAACGCCGCCGCCGCCGCAACGAGATCGAGCAAGACGCCGAAGTGGCAATCCAGCTCAAGAATCTCGACAGCGAGCGCAAGGTGCTCGACATCCGGCGCGACGAGGAATATGCGCGCCTGCAGCAGGAGCGTGAGATCGCGATCCGCCGCGCGCAGCAGGCTGCCGAAGTCGCGTCGGAGCGCGCAGCCCGGCAGCTCGACAGCGAACAAGCCGATATTCGGACGAAGGAAGCGCTCGATCGCGCGCGGATCGCCGCCGAGCGGGCCGTGGCCGCGGAGCGCGTCGACGTCGAAAAGCAAATTCGCGAGCTCGAAATA
>CAZNZI010000850.1:0-1954 GCA_964577475.1 uncultured Rhodospirillaceae bacterium | reverse complement strand
TCGTGGCCTCGCAGACAAGCTCGACGCCGATCTCAAGGGCCGCCAGGCTCAGGATCGGCGGCGTGCCGACCCGCGCCCGCGCGATCCCTCCGGCGGGCCGGAACGACGGTTCGAAGGCGAAGGGCGCGGCGTGGCCGAGCCATCCCGTCAGCGGCATCGCCACGCGGTCCTGATGCCGCCGCGCGATGGTGAGGAAGGCCGGCGCACCGGGGCCCCCGTTGAGATATTTGTAGCCGCAGCCCACGGCAAAATCGGCATCCGCCCCGTCGAAATCGATCAGCACCGCGCCTGCGGAATGGCACAGGTCCCATACGGTCAGCGCGCCGTTGTCATGGGCGAGCGCCGTCAGCCGCTTCATGTCCCACAACCGTCCCGTGCGATAATCGGCCTGGGTTAGCATCAGCACGGCGACGTCGTCGTTCAGCGCGGCTTCGATATCGGCGGTTTCGGCCAGGCGCAGTTCGTAGCCGCCCAGCAGTGCCGCCAACCCTTCTGCGACATAGAGGTCGGTCGGGAAATTCCCGCGCTCGGACAGAATGACGTGCCGCCCAGGCCGCAGTTTCAGCGCCGCGCCCAGCGCCTTGAACAGATTGACGCTGGTCGAATCGGCGACAACGGTCTCGTCCGCAGAGGCGCCGATCAATGTGCCGATCTTCGCCCCTATCCGAAGGGGGAGGTCCATCCAGCCGTCCTTCGTCCAGCCGCGAATCAGATCGGTGCCCCACTCATCTTCGATCACCCGGGCAAGCCGTTCTGGCGCGGCTTTGGGCATCGCGCCCAAGGAATTGCCGTCGAGATAGATCACGCCCGGCGGCAGACGAAAGCGATCACGAAAGCCGCGCAGCGGATCGGCGCGGTCCAGATCTTCGAGATCGGTGCGGGTCAACACGGGCATGGGTGATCGTAGCACTGTGCGCGGGGCTGCATGCCAGCCCGAAGAAAAAACTGTTCGCCGTGCGGTGCAAATACACGGCACAATCATGCCGCCGCGCAGGGACGGAGTTCTATGCACATGCATAAAATTGAAATTGCCCAACAAGCAATCGACATTGCGAAACGGCGGCGTGGGCATGTGCAGCCCTTCGTCACCATCGATCCAAAGAAGACCGCGCTGCTGGTGGTCGATCTGCAAACCGGCTTCATGGAGAAGGGCGCTGTCGCCGAGATTCCGGTGGCTCGCGAGATCGTGCCGAATGTGAATAAGATCACGGGCGCTCTGCGCAGGGCGGGCGGCACCGTGGCTTGGATCATCTCGACCTATGGTCCGGGTGCGGAAAAGGATTGGACGACCTTCTTCAACTTCATCATCCCCGGCGAAGGCGGCGACAAATTCCGCATGGCCTTCAGCGAGGGGCGTCCTGAACACACGATCTGGCATGAGCTCGATCATCAGCCCAACGACATCGTCTATGCCAAGAACCGCCTGACGCCCTTCGCCGACCCGAAGAATACATTCGAGACGATGCTGAAAGCGCGTGGCATCGACATGGTTCTGGTGGTGGGCACCGTCACCAATGTCTGCTGCGAATGCACGGCACGCGATGCGGCGATGCGCAACTTCAAGACGATCATGGTCTCCGACGCCAATGCCTCGCGCAACGACACCGAGCACAATGCGACGCTCTCGATCTTCCTCCAGGCCTTTGGCGGCGTGATGGATACGACCGAGGTTGTTCGCCTGATCGGCGGAGGCATCGCGAAATGACGCCGCCGGCCAAAGGCGGTCCGGTGATGGGGCCGCGCTTCACCACACGCCCGGAGATCATCGGCACCTTCGGTGCGGTCAGCACGACGCATTGGCTCGCCTCGGCGGTCGGCATGTCGATCCTCGAACGCGGCGGCAATGCCTTCGATGCGGCGGTGGCGACAGGCATCGTGCTGCAGATCGTCGAGCCACATCTTTCCGGTCCGGCCGGCGATATGCCGGCCATCGTCTACAGCGCGCGCGACAAGG
>CAZNZI010000849.1:0-6512 GCA_964577475.1 uncultured Rhodospirillaceae bacterium | reverse complement strand
CATCCCTGCCCGCCGCCCGGCAAAAACTGCCGGGTGCGGGCGGACGAAAACGAGGAGAGAGCATGAGCACGAACGGCATCAATCAGAGCGCGATCTCGGCCCTGACAGGCGGCGGCACCGGCATCAATAACATCACCGGTGCGGCAACTTCGTCGAAGTCGAAGGCGGCTTCGGAAGACGCTTCGGCGGTCCAGAATTTCATGGACTACATGAAGGAAACGCCCGCGCAGCGCTTCGAGGATCAGTGGCTGAAGGCCCACGGGCTGACGCAGAAGGATCTCGACGCCATGCCCGCCGACAAGCGCCAGGCGATCCTCAAGCAGATGGCCGACGACATCAAACGGCAGGTCCAGCAGGCGGCGCAGAACACGATGAAAAAGACGAGCGGCCCCAGCTCGATCGCCAGCGCGATCACGGGCTGATCACTTTTCCTTCTTGAGCTTGGCCAGGGCGGCGAACGGATTCGCCCGCTCTGGCTCGCCTTCCTCGGGCCGGTCGAATACCGCGCCCGGCGCGCGCGGGTAGGGATCGAGCGCCAGCGCCACCTCTTCCGCCGCCGCCTCGCCGATATCGATCATGCCGTCGACCAGCGGATCGGGCGGTTCCTCGGCACTGAAATCGAGTTCGATCTCTTCGTCCTCGTCCCCGTCCTCGTCGGCCGCCGTTTCGACATGCGGTGAATAGACGCGCTCGAAATCCGCCTCGACGGCCGCGGGCACGTCGACCAGGGTCACCACGCAGGCCTGATGCACCTCGGCACGCACATGGCCGGTCAGGCGCACCTGATCTCCGGCGATCGGCTTCAGCCTGATCTCGGCCTTCAGCGAATCGATGCCGAGAATGCCGAAGCGTTCGGCCAGCGCCTTGCGCTCCGCCGCGCTGGCCTCGATCGCGAACGGGTTCTCGCGATCCTTCAATTGGTCGACCGCGATCGGGCGCGAAAATTCGGGAGCGGGTCCCGCCTGCGTCATGACAGGGCCGGCTCCGCAAACGTGATCCTGCCCTCGAGCAACGCGCCGATGTCCTGTCCTGCAAGATCGGCCACCGCGGCGGTCATGTAGCGCGCCACGCGCGCGACCGCATCGGCGGCCACCGGCTTGCCGCGATAGAGGTTGCGGCCCAGCGCATCGGCCAGGGCGGCGGGATCGGCCAGCCCGGGCTCATAGGCGGCGATCCGGCCAAGCAGCGCCTTGGCCATCGTCTTCACCTTGCGGCCGACCGACAGGTCACCGACGCCGATCTCGCGCAGGTTCTCGTCCATATCCTCGAACATGTGGTCGAACATGGCCTGGGACACGGCACCCGCCCGCGCGCCCTCGTCGCGCAGTCGGTGGAACACCAGGAACATATGGAGCGACAGGAGATCGAAACGCCCGTCGAGCGTATCGGGCACCGCCGCATGCAAATAGAATTCGGGGCGGCGCGCCTGGGCCACGGCGGCTTCGTAAAGCGTGGCAGCCACTTGGTCGGTGCGGCTGGGTCCGAACAGGCGTTTCAGCATGATGGGGCTCCGATGCCGCGGTTGACAATCCGAGCGCGCGGCGTGCAAGTTGCGCACACTATCGGCCTGGGCCGCCGAAGGTCAAATGCCTCGGTGGACCGTAGCGAAATCCGATATAGTGGGGTTCATGATCAATCGCTCGTCCCGTCCGGTTCTCGCCGCCGCCCTGGCCGCCGGCCTCATGGGTGGCCTCGCCGCCTGCAGCCCCACGATCGAACCGCACGGCGATCTGCCGCAGGCCGATCATCTGGCACAGATCGAACCGGGCCGCACCCGCTCGGACGTGCTGGCCCTGCTCGGCACGCCCTCGACCACCTTCAATCTCGATGCCGAGCGCTGGTACTACATCAGCAACCAGACCAAGGAATACACCTGGCATCCGATCACCGAGGTCTCGCGGCTGGTCATCGTTATCGATTTCGACAAGAGCGGCACGGTCACCAGCGTGAAGAAGCTGACCCTCGAAGACGGCCAGGACATCGCCATGATCGACCGCAAGACGCCCACCTCGGGCAACGGGCTCTCGCTGATCGGCCAGCTCGTCGGCAATATCGGCCGCTTCGACACCAGCACCGCGACGAAATAGGAAGTCCCTCTCCGCGCCTGCGGGGAGAGGGTGGGGCCCAATCGCTTTTGCGATTGGGAGGGTGAGGTGTGCTTGCGGCGCGACCTACCTCACCCGGTCGCTTCGCGCCCACCTGCATCGGGCGCCCGCAAACGCTCCAGTGGAGCGTTTGCAGCCCATGCACCCTCCTCTAAAGGACGGAGAGGGTTCATCAAACAAAAAGGGCGGAGCTTGCGGCTCCGCCCTTTCCGTTTTGATCCGCCGCAGGATTAGTGCGACGCCACCATCGCCAGCAGAAGCAGGGCGACGATGTTGATGATCTTGATCATCGGGTTGACGGCCGGGCCGGCGGTGTCCTTGTAGGGATCGCCGACGGTGTCGCCGGTCACCGCCGCCTTATGGGCGTCGGAACCCTTGCCACCGTAGTTGCCGTCTTCGATGTACTTCTTCGCGTTGTCCCACGCGCCGCCGCCCGAGGTCATCGAGAGCGCGACGAACAGGCCGGTGACGATGGTGCCGAGCAGCATGGCGCCCAGCGACGAGAAGGCCGCACCCTTGCCCGCGACGATGTCGATCACGATGAAGAGCACGATCGGCGCAAGAACCGGCAGCAGCGAGGGGATGATCATCTCGCGGATGGCGGCGCGGGTCAGCATGTCGACGGCCTTGCCGTATTCCGGCTTGGCCTTGCCTTCCATGATGCCGGCGATCTCCTTGAACTGGCGCCGCACCTCGATCACGACCGCACCGGCGGCACGACCCACCGCCTGCATGCCCATCGCGCCGAACAGATACGGCAGCAGACCGCCGATGAAGAGGCCGATCACCACGAACGGATCCTGCAGCGCGAACGTCACCTTGAGATCGGCGAAGTAGTGCTGGAGGTCTTCCGTATAGGCGGCGAACAGCACCAGCGCGGCGAGACCGGCTGAGCCGATCGCGTAGCCCTTGGTGACCGCCTTGGTGGTGTTGCCGACCGCGTCGAGCGCGTCGGTGATCTTGCGCACGTCCTTCGGCAGGTCCGACATTTCGGCGATGCCGCCGGCGTTGTCGGTGACCGGGCCGTAGGCGTCGAGCGCGACGATCATGCCGGCCAGGGCCAGCATCGTAGTCACCGCGATGGCGATGCCGAACAGGCCCGCCGTCAGGTAGGTCACGATGATGCCGACCGAGATGACCAGCACCGGCAGAGCGGTGGCTTCCATCGAGACCGCGAGACCCTGGATCACGTTGGTGCCGTGACCCGTGGTCGAGGCCTTCGCCACGCTGCGCACCGGACGGAAGTCGGTGCCAGTGTAGTACTCGGTGATCCACACGAGCAGGCCCGTGATGACCAGACCGACGACCGAGCAGACATAGAGCTGGCTCGACGTGATGGCGAGGCCGTTCGCCGTCGTGAAGACGGTCGAGAACCCGCCCAGCAGCCATTGGACCAGAAGCGCGATGGCGATCAGCGAGAGAATGCCGGTCGCGATCAGACCCTTGTAGAGGGCCCGCATGATCTTGTTGCTGGAGTCGAGGCGGACGAAGAAGGTGCCGATCACCGAAGTGACGATGCAGGCGCCGCCGACGGCCAGCGGGAAGAGCATCAGCACTTCCTGCGCGGGGCCGGTGAAGAAGATCGAAGCCAGCAGCATGGTGGCGACGATGGTCACCGCATAGGTCTCGAACAGGTCGGCCGCCATGCCGGCGCAGTCGCCGACATTGTCGCCCACGTTGTCGGCGATCACGGCCGGATTGCGCGGATCATCTTCGGGAATGCCGGCTTCGACCTTGCCCACCAGATCGGCGCCGACATCGGCGCCCTTGGTGAAGATGCCGCCGCCGAGACGGGCGAAGATGGAGATCAGCGAAGCGCCGAAGGAGAGCGCGACCAGCGCTTCGACCAGCGGACGGCCTTCGATGCCGATGTTCTTGAGCACGATGTAATAGATCGCGACGCCGAGCAGGCCGAGACCGACGACCAGCAGGCCGGTCACCGCACCCGACTTGAAGGCGACATCGAGCGCCTTGGCCATGCCGCCCGAGCGGGCCGCTTCGGCCGTGCGCACATTGGCGCGCACCGAGACGTTCATGCCGATATAACCGGCGAGACCCGACAGCACCGAGCCGATGATGAACCCGATCGCCACATGCACGCCCAGGCCGATGCCCAGGATGATGGCGATGATGATGCCGACGATGGCGACGGTCGTGTACTGGCGGTTGAGGTAGGCGCGGGCACCTTCCTGAACGGCGGCAGCGATCTCCTGCATGCGCGGCGTACCGGCCGGCGCGGCAAGAACGGAGCGGACGGCCCAGGCGCCATAAATCAGCGCGATCACGCCGCAGACCAGAACGAATGCGTAAGCGTTACCCATGCTTCCTCGCTTAAACGATTGTTTCGGTTAGGAAATCACACCGGTTACGCAAAGGCATCCGGGCCGCAAATCAAGCGCGGCGGCGGTAAACTGCCAGAACAGCCCCGGCTGTGCAACATACGGGTAAAATAAATCAGTGGTCGTAGACGGACTTGATCACCACGTCCTGGATCAGTCCTTTGCCCACCGTCTTGTCGCCGACGATCATCAGACGGTCGTGAATCGCCTTTTTATCGGTCCCCGAATGGGGGTCCGAATGGTTGGGCACGATCTCGAACAGCGACAGCGTATAGGCGTTGATCAGGCGGGGCATCACGGCGTCCATCTTGGACCGGTCGGCGGTCATGACATCGACCGCGATATCGATCCCGAACAGCCGGCTGATGCCGTGATCCTGGATCACGGGGATGCTGAAGCTACCCACCGGCACGACATCGTGGGAGGGCGGCGGCGGCGGCGGAGGGGGCGCGGGCGGCTCCTTCGCCTTCAAGACATTGGCCAGCGGCCCGACATGGAGAAAGATCGACGCCGCCGCACCGCCGCCACCCAGCAGCGCGAGCAAGACGACGATCATCAGAATGCGCTTCATGAGCCGAAATGCCGATAGCCGTGCCCCGTCAGGGGCAGATCCGCGCCGGTCGCACTGGTCACCCGCACGCCCGATCCGGCGATGATCTCCCCGATGGGGGTGAGGCGCAAGCCGAGATCGGCGCGCAGGGCCTCCAGCCGGGGCGCGGCGGCGGGCGGCGCGGTGAACAGGAGTTCATAGTCGTCGCCGCCGGTCAGCGCGGTCGCGAGCCCCTGCCCCAGCCCCAAAGCCACCGCATTGCGGCCGGCATCCGACAGCGGCACCCGCTCGGCGCCGATCACCGCACCGACGCCCGAGGCCTCGCAGATATGGCCGAGATCGCCGACCAGGCCGTCGGAGATATCCATCGCCGCGGTCGCGATGCCGGCCAGCGCATGGCCCAGCTTCAGCCGCGGCTCGGGCAGACGGTAGCGCGCCGCGAGCTTCGCAATATCGGCCGGCGTCAATCCCGTCGCCGTCTCGTCGCGCGCGGCGAACAGGCCGAATGCGCCGTCGCCGATCGTGCCCGAGACCCAGACCTGATCGCCCACCTGCGCAGTGGAGCGCCGCAGTTCCTTCCCCGTCTCGACCATGCCGACAGCGGTCAGCGCGAAGGTGGCCGGACCCGGCGTCGCGACCGTGTCGCCGCCGAGCAGGCCGACGCGATAGCGCGCGCAATCCGAGGCGAGGCCGGCCGCGAACTGTTCCATCCAATGGAGGCCGGTGGCGTGCGGAAAAGCCGCAACCAGCAGAAGCCCCTTGGGCTCGGCGCCCATCGCGGCAAGGTCCGACAGGTTGACGCGCAACAGCTTGCGCGCAACCAGGTCGGCCGGATCGTCGGGCAGGAAATGGATGCCGGCGACGATCGCATCGGCCGTCATCACCAATTGGTGGCCCGGTGGACAATCCACCAGCGCGGCATCGTCCTTGAGATCGAGAGCGCCGGGATCGGTCGCGAGCGGCGCGAAGAGACGGCGGATCAGATCGAATTCGTCAGGCGCCGGCACGGTTGCCGAACTCCCCGCCGCGCACCACGCGCGCGATGCGGTCGAGCACGGCGTTGACCAGGCCAGGCTCGGTGCCGCCATAGAAAGCACCTGCGACATCGGTGTATTCGGAGATCGAGACGCGCGGCGGAATGTCGGAGCGGGCCGTCAGTTCGTAAGCGCCGGCGCGCAGGATCGAGAGCATGATCGTCTCAAGCCTGCCGATCGACCAGCCTTCGTTGAGCGCTCCGGCGATCATCGTATCGAGGTCGCCGATGCGCGCTAGCGCGCCGCGCACAATGGCAGCAAACAAAGTCGCGTCGGGCTTGGCCAGCGGCACTTCGACTTCGGGCAGGTCTTCGGCCTCGGGCCCGATCATCGTCGTGCGGCCGACGCCATGATCGAGAAAGTCCTTGATGATCGTGTCGGCCGAAGCCGACGTCATTTCGGATTGATAGAGCGCCTGCACCGCGGCCAGCCGCGCCGCCGACAATCGCCGGGGCCGGTCGCGCTTGCCGTCGTCGAGCTTCGC
>CAZNZI010000848.1:0-6628 GCA_964577475.1 uncultured Rhodospirillaceae bacterium | reverse complement strand
TCGCATGGTTATCTAAGCGCTAAGGTCGAGAGAACTCAACCCCAGCACTTCTTCAGGCCTTCCTCGGTGTTGATCGAGGGAACGCCGTCCACCGGGTGGTCGGTGATCAGCGTCGCGCCGGTGTCGGTGATCTTGTCCGAGGGGCCAGCCGGCTTCTTGCCGGACTTGGCAAACTCGGCGAGGGCTTCCATCGCCTTCGACGCCATCAGCAGCGGATACTGCTGCGAGGTCGCGCCGATGATGCCGGCCTTGACGTTCTTCACGCCGGGGCAGCCGCCGTCGATCGACACGATCATCACGCCCTTTTCCTTGCCCGCGGCCTTCAGCGCTTCATAGGCGCCGGCGGCGGCGGGTTCGTTGATCGTATACACCAGGTTCACGTCGGGCGCCTTCTGGAGCAGGTTCTCCATCGCCTTGCGACCGCCTTCTTCGGCGCCCGCGGTCACATCGTGACCGATGACGCGCGCATCGTGCTCGCTGCCATTTTTCGTGACGTCGTCATACTTGATGCCGAAGCCGCTGAGGAAGCCGTGGTCGCGCAGATAGTCGACGGTGACGGGGCTGGCCGTCAGGTCGAGCATGGCGATCTTGGCGTCCTTCGCCTTCGGGCCGAGGGTCTTGGCGGCCCATGCGCCGATCAATTCGCCGGCCTTGAAGTTGTCGGTGGCGAAGGTGGCGTCGGCTGCATTCATCGGGTCCATCGGCGTGTCGAGCGTGATCACGACCAGGCCCGCGTCGCGCGCCTTCTTGATGGTGGGAACGATCGCGCGCGAGTCGCTCGGCACGATCGCGAAGCCCTTGGCGCCGGCCGAGATCAGGCTTTCGACGGCAGCCACTTCGGCTTCATTGTCGCCGTCGTACTTGCCGGCATAGGTGCGCAGATCGAGGCCCAGTTCCTTGGCCTTCGCCTGGGCGCCTTCCTTCATCTTCACGAAGAAGGGATTGGTGTTGGTCTTGGTGATCAGGCCCACAATCGGCTCTGCGGCCTGGGCCGCGCCGACGAACGCCAGGCCCATCGCGCCGGCTATGGCGCCCGCCAGAACCAGGCGGAACGTTTTCCGAGACTCGGTCATTGGGTGTCCTCCTCCTGTCTTCCACTTTTCCCGTGGACGCAAAATTGCGCCCCCGGTCCTCCCTCCGCCGCGGCAGAGCCTGGCGGAAACGTTTGCGCGCAAAGCTGACGCGCGGCTAATCGATCGGCCCGGCATCGGCCGGGCATCCGCAGGACTCGCGGTGATGCAAGGTCGTCGCAAGCTGGATGTGCTGCGGCGGCGCGTCGGGCGCGGCGATCCGGTCCAGCATCAGCTTCACCGCCCATTCGCCGATTTCCTGGCAGGGCTGGGCGATCGTGGTCAGCCGCGGCTGAAAGAGATCGGTCCATTCGAACTCGTCGAAGGCGACGAGGGCCATGTCGTCGGGCACGCGCAGGTTGCGTTCCTTGAGCGCGCGCAGCGCACCCAGCGCCATCAGGTTGTTGCTGGCGACCAGCGCGGTGGGCGGATCGGGCAGGTCGAGCAGCTTCAAGGTCGTCGTGTGCGCGGGCGCCATGGTCGAGTCGGCCGAGATCATCAAGGCCGGATCGGCGTCGATGCCGCCATCCTTCAGGCCCATCTGGTAGCCGGCGATGCGCTCCTTGGTCGAACTCAACCCGGCGAGACCCGTTAGCATGCCGATGCGCTTATGGCCGCGATCGACCAGATGCTTCACCAGGCGGCGCATATCGGGCCGGTTGCGCGTGACGACGAAATCGCAGTCGCGATCGGCCACACGGTCGATCTGCACCACGGGAACCTTGTTGCGCTTGGCGTGCTCGATGGCTTCGGCGCCGCCAGCGGCCGAGGGCGAGAGGAAGAGCCCATCGACGCGGCGGCCAATCAGCGCGTGCAGCGCTGCCGTCTCGCGGTCGGGGTCTTCGCCGATATCGGTCAGGATCAGCGTATAGCCGGCTTTCACGGCGGCGGCTTCCAGCGCATGGACGACGGCAGTGAAATAGGGATTGCTGATATCGCCGATGGCAAGGCCGAGCGTGCGTGTTTCGGCGCGCTTCAGGGACCGCGCGATCGTGTTGGGCATGAAGCCCGTCGCGCGAATCGCATCCATCACCTTCTGGCGCGTGCGATCAGGCACGGCGCGGGTGTTGTTGACCACATGCGAAACAGTCGAAATCGACACGCCGGCCATCGCCGACACGTCGCGCATCGTCACGGGCATTTCTTTTGAGCCCTCGGACGGTTCTCCCTGACAAAAAACCTAGCCCGAGGCCGCTTGCTCCGCAAACGTTTTCTTTTTTAGACGGAAAAGAAGGTGCAGGCCCCTAGGGCTGGTGCCAATGCGGCAATAATGCTGCATGCAGCGCGCGATAGGCCGGGTAACGCCGGTCCAGGATCGCACGCAGTTTGGGATCGGGCGCGACTTCGTGGGAGAGGCTGGTCATCGCCTTGGCCGCCGCCGCGACATTCGGGAATTTGCCGACCACGACACCAGCCAGCATCGCAGCCCCGCGCGCGCCGAACTCTTCACCGTTGGGGACTTCGAGGGTGAGGTCGAGCGCCGAGGCGAAGATTTCGAGCCAGGCCTTGCTGCGCACCGCGCCGCCGCAGAACTTGGCGCGGCTGGGTTTGGGGAAGGCCTTGATCAGCCGCTCGTGATGGCGGCGATGCTCGAAGGCAACACCCTCATAGACCGCGCGCACCGCGTGCCCCAGATGATGCCAGGTCGACAACCCGATTAGCGATCCGCGTGCGGTGGAATCATCGAAGGCGCCGTTGAGGAAGGGCAGGAAATAGACCGGTGGGTCATTGGGATCGGTACGCGCGATGGCGGCGTTGCAGAGATCGTAGACCGACGACGCGGCGCCCGAACCGGCGGCGGGCCGCAGAAAGGTGTCGACGAACCATTCGAAACTGCTGGCCGAAGTCGGACTGCCTTCGCAATAGATCCAGCGGTCCTTCTCGAGCGCATGGCAGACGAAGCCGACTTCACCGCTGTCGGTTGCGTAGTCGAGGAACACCTGATGCAGGCCCCAGGTACCGGCCATGATGATCATCTGGCCGTTGTCGATTGCGCCCGTACCCAGCATGACGGCGATGTTGTCGCTGCACCCGGCGGGAACGGGCGTGCCTTCGCGCAAGCCGGTTGCGGCGGCGGCTTCGGCGGTGATCGTGCCGGCGACGGTGAAGGAGTCGACCAGAGGCGGCCAAAGCTTTGCATATTCCTCGACGCCGAAGAAGGCGAAGATGTTCGGATCGACTTCGCGTGTCTTGGTGTTGAGCACGGTGGCCGTGCTCTGGTCTGTGACTTCGCCGACGCGCGTCCCGGTGAGCCGGAAGCGCAGGTAGTCTTTGCAGGGCAGCGCGGTCTTCGCTTTCGCCAGCGCTTCCGGCCGGTGCTTTTTGAACCAAGCCAGCAGCGGCACAGGTGAGCCCTGCCACACGGCTTTGTAGCTGGCCTTGGTGTAGGCGGGTTCGACGCCCGTCTTGCGCCATGCCTCGACCAGGGATGCTGCGCGCTGATCCGAGGACAGCAGCCCGTTGCCGATCATCTTGCCGTCGGCGTCGAGCAGATAGAGACCGTTGCCGTAGCCGGTGATGCCGACGGCCGCGATGTCGTCGCCGGTGACGCCCGCCTTCGTCATCGCCTCCTTGATCACGGCGCAGAGGCCGGACCACAGCTGTTCGGGATCGCGTTCGGCATGGCCCGGCGCGGGCGTGATCGGGCGGAATGGGCGCGCGGTGACGCCCAGCTCTTCACCCTTCAGGGAGTAGACTGCCGCCTTGACCGCCGTGCCGCCGGCATCGATTCCGAGAATGTAATCGGCCATGGCCCCCCGGCGGTCGTTCGTCTAGGTGCGGCCGTAATCGTCGGAAAAGCGCTCGATGTCGTCTTCGCCGAGATAGGAGCCGACCTGCACCTCGATCAGATGCAGGATGTCCTTCCCGGGATTCTCGAGGCGATGCTTGGCGCCGAGCGGGATGAAGACCGACTCGTTGATCTTGAGCGTCTTCACGGTCTCGCCGACGGTCACGCGGGCTTCGCCGCCGACCACCACCCAATGCTCGTGGCGCTTCTGGTGGCTCTGCAACGACAGCCGCCCGCCCGGGTTCACGATGATGTGCTTGACCTGATAACCGTCGCCCTGGTCGACCGAGCTGTACTCGCCCCAGGGGCGCTTTTCACCATTGATCATTCTGCCGCTCCTCGCCGCGCACCGCGCAGCTTGGCGGTGGCATCGGCATCTACGGTGCCAATGGCGGTCAGGGCGACGCCATAGACCTTTTCCGCGCGTTCGCGATTGACCCAACCTTCGCGCACATCGTGCGCGACACGCTCGGGATCGCGTTCGTGGGGGTGTCCATAGCCGCCGCCGCCGCAACTGATCGATACCATAGCTTCGTCAGGCGCGATGTCCACTTCGGCAATGGCGGGCGCGGGGTCGAGACTTCCGTCGGCGCGGCGCACGAACTGGGCCGAGCGGGCGCCTTGAAGCCCGCCACGCGCGCCATTTGCGGGGTTTATGTTGCCGTCGCTGACATAGGCCACGGTCATGTGACAATCGAGGGGCGAGAACTCGGAATAGGCCCCGAGCGCGCCGCGGAACCGTCCGGCGCCGTCACTGTCGGGAATCAGGCGCCGCGCGTGGACGAAGATCGGCTGCCGCAGTTCGTCGATCTCGATCGAGTCCTGGTAGCACATGCCGGCGTTGCCGGCGTGCAGGATGGTCAGCCAGCCATCGGAATAGGGCGTTCCCGCGCCGCCGGTGCAGCCGAGATAGACCTCGTTGACGAAGGGTTTGCCGTTATGGACACCCGACAGCACGCCGATCGAGGGCGGCAGCACCGCGCCGGTCTCGGCCATGCCCATGCCGTCGCCCAGTTCGGCCAATGCACACTGGGTAGGATTGGCGACGCGGTCGGCGAGATTGGTGGTGGCGACCGAGCAGCAGGTCGGGTGACGCGGCCGGCCGACCGCGCAGCCTTCGCGCAGCTTGACGTTGATGCGGCGGAAACTGCCGGCGTTCTTCGGCACCGAATGATCGATACTGTTGAAGATGGCCAGCATCGGGCCTGACAGGGCGCAGCCTTCGGAGAGGTTGAGGCCGTTCGGCATCGAGTCGATATTGTCGGTCATATCGACTTCGATCATCGCGTCTTCCGGCTTCACCTCGACGGTCACCTTCACGGTGACGCCGTCGGGCGGCGTGCCGGGCATGGGATCGTGGGTGCTGGTCTTGGTGACGCGGCCCTTGGGCATGGCGCGTACCACATCGATCATCCGCTGCTCGCTGTAATTGAACCAGTTGGTGCAGAAGGTCTCGAGCAGATCCCAGCCGACTTCCTTGCCCAGCGCCAGCACCTCGCGTTCGCCGACGCGCGCGGCGCCCAGGGTCGCGAGATAATCGCCCCACCACTGCTCGGGCACGCGGATGCGCATCTGGCACATGCGCACGATATCCTGGTTGTGCTGATAGTTCTCCTGGATCTTCACGGCGGGGAAGATCAAGGCACCTTCGGCGTAAACATCGCGCGCGGCACCCATATAGGTGGTCGGCAGCGCATTGCCGCAATCGGCCTGGTGGCCCTTGGCCAGCACGGTGAAGCGGTGGATGCCCTCATCGTCGATCACCGGGATCAGGATCGAGTGATCGGCGGGATGGGTGCAGCCGTGATAGGGCGAGTTGTGCAGATAGGCATCACCCCGCTTCAGCACCGGATGGTTGTCGGTCATGGTCTTGGCCATGATGTCCGGGCCGCGCAGCACATGGATCGGCAGGCTCTCGGCGGTGGCCAGCAACTCGTGCTTGGCGGTCAGGATCACGCAGGAGAAATCGCGCGCAATGGTGAGAATGCCGGAACGACCAGTGCGGTGAAGCGTATTGGCCATCTTGCGCGCGATACCTTCGAAGCGCGCGTTGAGCACCGCGAGCCGCGTGCCGTCGACGCGGTTGGCCCCGGAACCGGTTCTACGAGAGTCGCTCATGGCGCGGTTCCCACTTCGATGACGAGATTGCCGAGTTTGTCCCGCGTCGAGCGTGCGCCCGGATCGAGGACGATCGAGGTGAAGCTCGATTCGATGATGGCCGGGCCGGTGACCACCTCGCCTTCGGCCAGCGCCTCGAAGCGATAGACCGGCGCGTTGTGGCGGCTGCCATCGGCGAACAGGACCTTGCGCGCCGGCATGTCATGGGCCGCGCCCTCGGAGGAAAGCTTTCCCGGCTGGTCGGAGCCGATGCGGCAGCGGACCGCCGCGCCCCAGCCGATCATCTCGACGGCCGAACCCGGATCGCTGACCGCGTAGATTTCCTGATGCGCCTTGTGGAAGTCCTCGACCAGCGCGTCCACCTCGGCGCGTTTGGTGAATTTGGCGCCGTGGATCGGCACCTCGATTTCCCAGACTTGCTCGGGATAGCGCGCTTCGGTCGACCAATCGATCACGACCGAGGAAGCGCCCGCGCCGGGGCCCTTGGCGAAGGCGTCGCATTTTTCCTTCAGAGCGCCGAGCACGGCGTTGACCCCGGGTTCATCGAAGTGACCGGTATGCGCCGGGAACACCGCCTGGTGATAGGCGGTCAGATCGGAGAGCAGCGCGCCGGCCGCCGACAGCGCCGCGCCCGTCTCGGGCACGATCACCA
>CAZNZI010000847.1:0-3472 GCA_964577475.1 uncultured Rhodospirillaceae bacterium | reverse complement strand
GCTACGGCATCGCCGAGGCCTATGCCCAGCAGGGCGCGTCGATCTGCCTGGTGGCGCGCAATCCGAAGAAGCTCGACGAAGCGAAGGCCAAGCTGGAAGCCCTCGGCGGCAAGACCGACACGATCGCCGTCGATCTGCAGAAACCCGATGCGGTGGAACAGGTCGCCAAGGCCGTGAAGGCGTTCAACCGGCCACTCGATATTCTGGTCAACAATGCCGGCACGGCGACCTTCGTGCCCTATCTCGAAGCGACGCGCGAGCAGTACAACACCGGCCTCAATCTCAATGTGACCGTGCCCTACTTCATGGCGCAGGCGCTGGTGCCGCTGATGACCAATGGCGGGTCGATCATCAACATATCGTCCTATTTCGCGAAGAAGATTCTGCCCGGCCGGCCGTCGAGCATCTACTCGCTGACCAAGGGCGCAATGAACTCGTTGACCAAGGCGATGGCCTTCGAGCTCGCGCCGCGCGGCATCCGCGTGAACGCTATCGCGCCCGGCACGATCGATACGCCGCTGCGTCGCCAGTCGATCGCCGTCCTGCCGCCCGAGCAGCAGCAGGCGATGGCCGAGTTGGTGAAGCGGATCTATCCGTCAGGGCGCATCGGAAAGGTCAGCGATATGGGCGGGATCGCCGTATTCCTGGCGTCTCAGGAATCCGAATGGGCCACCGGCGCCGTCTTCGCCATCGACGGCGGGCTGACGATTACTTAAATCGCGGATCGTCATTGCGAGCGGAGCGAAGCAAAGCAATCCATGACATCGTATAATGGATTGCTTCGTCGCATTGCTCCTCGCAATGACGGCGTACCCTAAGGATTGATCTTAATTCGTCGATGGTGCCGCGCCCTGCGGCACGTCGCCATAGACTTCGCTCGCTCGTTTGACGAAGGCGCCCACCATGCGGCGCACCGCCTCGTTGAAGACGGCGCCGATCAGCGTCTGGAGCATCTTCGAGCGGAATTCGAAATCGATGTAGAAACCGATCTCGGTCCCGCCATCGGGCAGCGCCGTGAAGGTCCAGTGATTGTTGAGATAGCGGAACGGACCTTCGAGATATTCGACATCGATCCGGTTGGGTCGGTCGAGCGTCACCTTCGAGGTGAACCTCTCGCGCAGCATTTTGAAGCCGACGACAAGATCGGCCCAGATCACGTCGCTCTCGCGCTTCTTGATGCGGCAGGCCGTGCACCAGGGCAGGAATTTCGGATAGTTTTCGACATCCGCAACGAGGTCGAAAAGCTGCTGCGGCGATTGCGGCAGGCGTTTCTTTTCGGCGTGCGTGGGCATGTCAGGCCGGCTGGCGGCCTAAGGCGTCACGCCCGAGGGCGCGCTCGCGCGCCGCGCGCAGCATCTCGAAATCGCGGCCCGCATGGTGCGACGAGCGCGTCAGCGGCGAGGACGAGACCATCAGGAAGCCCTTGGCGCGGGCCACGGTCGCATAGTCCTCGAATGCCTCGGGCGTGATGAAGTCGGCCACGGCGGCATGCTTCGGCGTCGGCTGGAGGTACTGGCCGATGGTGAGGAAATCGACATCGGCGGCGCGCAGATCGTCCATCACCTGGAGCACCTCATGGCGCTCCTCGCCGAGGCCGACCATCAGGCCAGACTTGGTGAAGATCCCGGGATCGACTTCCTTCACCCGCTGCATCAGGCTCAGCGAGGTGAAATAGCGCGCGCCGGGGCGGATGGTCGGATAGAGCCGCGGCACGGTCTCGAGGTTGTGATTGAACACGTCGGGGCGGGCCTCGGCCACGGCATCGACCGCACCGGCCTTGTCGCGGAAGTCGGGCGTCAGGATCTCGACTGTGGTGTTCGGCACCATCTCACGCAGGCGCTGGATCGAGGCGACGAACTGGAAGGCGCCGCCATCGGCCAGATCGTCGCGATCGACCGAGGTGATCACCACATGTTTCAGCCCCATCGCCGCGACCGACTCGGCCAGGTGCTCGGGCTCCTGGAGATCGACCGCGTTGGGCTTGCCGGTGGCGACATTGCAGAAGGCGCAGGCGCGGGTGCAGATGCCGCCCAGGATCATGAAAGTCGCGTGTTTCTGCGCCCAGCATTCGCCGATGTTCGGGCAGGCCGCTTCCTCGCAGACCGTGTGGAGATTTTTCGACCGCATCAACTGCCGCACTTCGGCGGCAACCGCCGAGGTAGGCGCCTTGACGCGAATCCAGGCCGGTTTGCGCGGCGACGGGTTGTCGGGCCGGTGGGCCTTTTCGGGATGGCGGAGCGCTTGATCGCTCATGCGTCAGATATGGCCCCTGCCGGGCGGCGTGGTCAAGCCCCGCCCTGCCCTAAAGCCCTATCGCGGCTCAGATATGCAGAACCCGGCCGTAGGCGTCCAAAACTGCCTCATGCATCATTTCCGAGAGGGTCGGATGCGGGAAGACGGTCGCCATCAGCTCGGCCTCGGTCGTTTCCAGGGTCTTGCCGACCGTATAGCCCTGGATCAGTTCGGTGACTTCGGCGCCGATCATATGGGCGCCCAGAAGTTCGCCGGTCTTGGCGTCGAACACCGTCTTGATGAAGCCCTCGGTCTCGCCCATGGCAATGGCCTTGCCGTTGCCGATGAAGGGGAACCGGCCGACCTTGACCTCCTTGCCCGCCGCCTTGGCCGCCGCCTCCGTGTAGCCGACGCTGGCGACCTGCGGGTGGCAATAGGTGTTGCCCGGAATGTTGCGGACGTTCATCGGATGGACGTCCTTCACGCCGGCGATCTTCTCGACGCAGATGACGCCCTCGTGCATGGCCTTGTGGGCCAGCCAGGGCGCGCCGACCAGATCGCCGATGGCATAGACGCCCGGCTCGCCGGTCGCCAGCCACTGGTCGGTGACGATATGGGTCTTCTCGACCTTGATGGCCGTGCCATCGATGCCGATGTTCTCGACATTGCCGACGATGCCGACGGCCGAGATGACGCGGTCCACCGTGATCTCTTCGGTCTTGCCGCCGCTCTCGATGGTGGCGGTGACCGAATCGGCGCCCTTGGTCAGCTTCTTCACGGTCGCAGCGGTCATGATCTTCATGCCCTGCTTCTGGAATGCCTTCTGGGCGAACTTCGAGACCTCTTCATCCTCGACCGGCAACACGCGGTCCATCACTTCGCAGACGGTCACCTCGGAGCCGAGCGCGTTATAGAAGCTCGCGAACTCGATGCCGATTGCACCCGAGCCCACCACCAGGAGCTTCTTGGGGAAGCTGGTCGGCACCATCGCTTCCTTATAGGTCCAGACCAGCTTGCCGTCGGGTTCCAACCCCGGCAGCGACCGCGCCCGTGCACCGGTAGCCAGGATGATGTTCTTGGCGGTCAGATCGGCGACCGGTTTGTTGTCCTTGCTCACCGCCACCTTGCCCTTGCCGGCCAGCTTCCCGTGGCCGTCGAACACGGCGACCTTGTGCTTCTTCATCAGGAAGCCAACGCCGCTCGAAAGCTGCTTCGACACGGCGCGCGAACGGGCGACCAC
>CAZNZI010000846.1:0-4123 GCA_964577475.1 uncultured Rhodospirillaceae bacterium | reverse complement strand
GGGAGGGAATCCACCTTAAAGCCCCTCCCCTCGATGGGGAGGGGTTGGGGTGGGGTGACGCCCTCTAAACCGCCGCCACCAGTTTCGGCAGCAGCGCCGCCAGACGCTCACCGCCCACCTTCGCGTTCTCGATGATCTCTTCCAGTGTGTCGGCCTTCTGGTCGGGGCCGCCCGTGGCGACATTGGTGATGATCGAGAAGGCCAGCACCTTGATGCCGCAATGGTTGGCGGCGATCGTCTCGGGCACGGTCGACATGCCGACGGCATCGCCGCCCACGATGCGGAGGTAGCGGCGTTCGGCGGAGGTTTCGAGCGACGGGCCGATCACCGCGGCATAGACGCCTTCCTGGATCGGCTGGCCGGCCGCCTTGGCGACCTTGCGCGCCACATCGAGCAGGCCGCGATCATGGGCGTTCGACATATCGGGGAAGCGCGGGCCGATGCTCTCGTCGTTCTCGCCGACCAGCGGGTTCACGCCCATCATGTTCATATGATCGGTGATCAGCATGATATCGCCCGGCGTGAAATCGGCATTCAACCCACCGGCCGCGTTGGTGACGATCAGCGTCTTCACGCCCAGGCGCTTGAACAGATAGATCGGCAGCTTCACGTCATCGGCCTGCCAGCCCTCGTAGAGATGGAAGCGCCCCTGCATGATCGCGACGCGCTTGCCGCCGATGGTGCCGACCAGCAGCTTGCCGGCATGGCTGTGGACGGTGCTGCGCGGAAAGGCCTCGATCTCGCCGTAGGGGATCACGGTCGGCTTTTCCATCGCATCGGCCACGCCGCCGAGCCCGGTGCCGAGGATGATGGCGACATCGATCGGCCCGCCGATACGGCCCTTCACGCTGGCCTCGGCTTTCGCGAGGCGTTCCGTCAGCTTGGTCATATCCCTCTCCTGAATTTCGTCTTGAGTGTCGCGTGAATGCGCGCCCCGGTCAAATCGGTGCGTCAAACCGCGGCGCGCGGACGACGGTTGACCAGCCAAAGTCCGGCCGCAACCAATACGAGTGCGACGATCAGAAGCGGCGTTACCGGCTCGCTCAAGAGAAGCGCGCCGAAGATCATGCCGAACAGCGGGCTCAGGAACGAGAACGCGGCCAGGCGCGTCGCCGGATAATGCGCAATCAGCCAGAACCAGCCGAGATAGGAAGCGAAGGCAACGAATACGATCTGCCAGGTGAGCAGGCTCCAGCCCAATGCCGTCGGATGGGTGAAGCCCGGCTCGCCGATGACCCATGACAGCGCGAGCAGGACCACGGCCGAGACGGTGAGCTGATAGAACAGCGTTTTGGCCGCGTTGATGCGGATCAGCACGCTGGCGCGCACCACGACTGTCGTCGCCCCCCACATCGCCGCCGCCACCAGCAGCAACAGATCGCCGACCCATTGGTGCCCGCCGGTCGAGGAGCGCGCGCCCTCGAAGAAGGCGGCAAAGACGCCCACGAAGGCGCAGAGCAGACCCAGGATCTGCGGCAGGCGCAGCCGCTCGGCCGGCACCAGCCAGTGCAGACCCGCGGCGACGATGAAGGGCGAGGTGTAGAGGAACAGCACGCCGCGCGACGCCGTGGTGAATTGCAGCCCGTAGAAGATGATGCCGAACTCGCCGGCAAACAGAATGCCCGCCAGCAGCCCCGCTTTCAGCGACCCGTCGCGCTGGAACAGCGGAATGCGCCGCGCCGCGCACCAGATCCAGAGCAGGATCGCCGAGCCGGTCGAGCGCAGCCCCGCCTGCAACAGTGGCGAGATGCTTTCATTGGTCACTTTCGCCGCCACCTGGTTGAAGCCCCAGACGGCACAGAATAGGACCATCAGCCCCATGGCGAGAGCATCAAGCTGTGTGCGGCGTTCAGCCATGGCGGATGGGCGGACGGGAAACGGAAATCACCCGAAGGTTGTCGTCGATTTCCGGCCTGGGGGCAAGGGTGCGGGTATCGAGCCCCTTGTTCCTTGTTCGTCACTCCCGCGAAAGCGGGAGTCCAGGGCCACACGGGAAACGGTCCTGGATGCCCGCCTTCGCGGGCATGACGAGGAAAAGTTCAACCGCAATTGCCTCCCTCACCCCACCAGCGGCGTCAACGCCCCCATGATCACCACATCGTGCCACTTGCCCGCGATGAAGGCGGCGTCGCGGGAAAGCCCCTCGCGCACGAAACCGGCCGCTTCGAAGGTGGCGACCGCGCGCAGGTTGTCGGCCAATGTGGTCAGTGCGATGCGGTGCAGGTTGAGATGCTTCCAGCCGAATTCGAGCGCCAGCAGCATCGCCTCCTTGCCGAAACCCTTGTTGCGGTTGGTCTCGTCGCCGATGCGCACCGCCAGATCGGCCGAGCGGTGCACGGGATTGATGCCCGACAGGCCGACGAAGCCGAGGATCGGTCCGCCGCCGACCAGGCGGATGGCGAAGAGGACGCGCGTCGTGTCCCGGGCCATCGACTCGATCCAGGCCTTGAAGGTCAGCCAGTCGGTCGGGCGATAAGCGAGGTCCCAGCGCGCCGTTTCGGCGTCGTTGAACCAGCGGAATAAGGGATCGATGTCCTGCGCCAGGAACGGACCGATCGTCACTGTGCTGCCTTTGATCATAACGGCATCTCCTCTCGATACCGGATCAGGCAGCGCGATGCGACGGACGCTCCAAGGCTTGGGGTGAACTTCGCGCGCCGATGCGTTGAATCAGCATGCGGCCGAAGGCATCGAAGATGCGCGGGACATATTTGTGTTTATACGGATAGTCGAGATGCGATTCGGTGAGATGCACCAGCATCGTCGGGTTGGCTTCGAACAGCAGCACATTGCCGTCCTGTCCGATGGCGCAGTCGATCCCGGCGAAATCGAGATCGAGCCGCCGCGCCACGGCGCGCATCGCCTCGCCAAGCTGGCCCGGGAAAGCCGATCGCCAGTCGGCCAGAAACGCCTCTTCCTCGGGCTTCATCCAGGGTTGGGCGTTCATGTCGACGCGGTAGTAATGCAGCTTCCAATCCTGGCCGATGGTCAGGTGATAGGGATAGATCTCGCGGTCGACGAAGATCAGGCGGTATTTGCGCCAATACCCGTCGGCACTACGATAGTCATGAAAATCGCTCACATAGAAGGAGGCGGACGGCACCGCATCGAGATAGGCCGTGAGCGCCTTGCCGTCTGCGATCCGTTCGAGATCGTCGCCGCCATGGGTTCCGGCGGGCCGCACCAGGAGTGGTCGCTCCCACACATCCTGCCCGGCCAGCGCCAGCAGATCGAGGCGTCCGGCGCGCGTCATGCGCGGCACGGTCAGGCCCGGAATACCATCGAGCAGCTGCGCGACGCCGTCGCGCGTCGTGCGCGCGATGCGATGGTCCGGCGGATTGATGACCGGCACGGCGAACCGGCCGCAAAAGGCTTCCGTCTTGGCGAGGAAACCGGCGCCCTGGTCGGCATCGGCCACCGCATTGACGATGATGTCGCAAGCCGGGAATTGATCGCGTGATTGTGCGGCGATCGGATCGGCCTCGCCCGGCGGCTGCAGATAGACCACGGTCGCGTCGAAGCGGCGGATGTCGAGCAGGAATTGCAGCGAGAGATTGCAGAGCCCCGCCCCGCCCACGATCATCACATGGGCCTGCGCCCGGCCCGAACTCGCCGGATGCGTGATGATGCCGCTGCGGCGCGCGGCCTCGCGGCGGTAGATGGCGGCCTCGTCATGGCGATGGGTGTGGTCGAGCGTATTGGCCAATTGCACATAGGCATCGATATGGGCCGGGTCGAGCGACACGGCGCAGCGCAAAGCGCTTTCGGCGCGCAGCGCGTCCTCGGCGGCCAGGGCGGCGATGCCGAGATTGGTGAGCCCGTCGACGGAATTGGGTTCGATCGCCACCCAGCGCTCGAAAACGTCTTGAGCCTCTTCGGGACGGCGCAGCTCCAGCAGCATCTGGCCTTGGTTGCGCAGCGCGACGGCGAAGTTTGGGTCGAGCGCGACGGCCTTCTCGACCATGTCGAGCGCCAGGTCGCGCCGGCCGATGCGGTGCAGCGACAGCGCGATGTTGTTGAAGGCCTGGGCATAGTCGGGCTTCAGATCGGTCGCCAGTTCGAACAGCAGGATCGAGGCGCGGTCGTCGCCCAGGCGCTACCGTGCCTTGCCAAGTTCGAAGAA
>CAZNZI010000845.1:0-2547 GCA_964577475.1 uncultured Rhodospirillaceae bacterium | reverse complement strand
GTGATCTTGCCGGCCGCGTCGCCATTGATCGTGGCGGGCAGCACGCGCACCTGGACCCACAGCACATGCTTGCCCTCGGGCGCGCGGCTCGGGTCGATCGCGGTGGGCTGGCCGACCACCAGAACCGGCTCGGCCGGCAGCAGGCCTTCGACCGCCTCGCCATAGACACGGCCCATCGCCGCCAGCGACGGTGCGAGATGGACATAGGCGAAGGACTTCAGCTCCTCGCCCGCGCTCCAATCGGGCAGGCCCGAGAGCGCGAGATGGATCATCATCGTACCGGGCCCAGGCCGCAGCGCGGCGATGCGCCGCGCCTCTTTGGTCTGCCCTTCCATGCCGGGCAGCAGTTTGTCGAACAGCACACGCGGATGGATGTTGGCGATCACCGCCTTGGTCGCATTGAGCACGCGCCCATCGGCCAGTTCCACACCGGTCGCCTTGCCGCCTGCCGTAACCACGCGCATGGCCTCCGTGCCGGTAAACACCTTGCCGCCCGAGGCTTCCAGCGTCTTGGTCATCGCCTTGATGATCGTGTCGGCACCACCCGCGCCGACCACCATGCCGAAGGCCTGATTGGCCATTGATTCGAGATAGGGAAACAGCGCGCCGCCCGCGACATCGGGTCCGAAATCGAGATGCAGGCCCCAGGCAGCGGCCATCACCTTCAACTTCTCGCTTTCGAACTGCCCATCGAGAAAGCTGCGCGGCGACGAGATCATCATGCGCACGGTGTCGAGCAGCCAGCCGGTGCCCTTGGCGCGCCACGCAGCCCAGACCGCCTTCACCGTCTGCCAGGACGGCATCGGCGCACCGAGCAGCGCGAAGATATGCGGCGCGGCCGAGCCGAACTCGCCCAGCATCGCGCGCCAGGCGGCGGCGTCCTTCTCGGAGAACTTGGCGATGCGGCCTGTCGTCGCGTCGAGATCGTTGCTGACACCCAGCCAAGTGTTGTCGGGAAACGCGGTGGCGAAGCAATTCCCGGCCGGCGCGAAGCCGAGCCCGTTGGCGAGCAGCTTGTCCTTATGGGCGGCGAAGAAGGGCGAGCCCGCGAACATACTCAGGTTCATCGCATAGAGGTCATGACGGAAGCCGGGAAGCGTCAGCTCCTTGGTCTTCACCGCGCCGCCGGGTTCGGCATTGCGTTCGACCACGGCAACCGACCAGCCTTTGGCGGCGAGATGGACCGCGGCGGCCAGGCCGTTATGCCCCGCCCCAACGACGACCGCGTCATAGTTCATGAACCGACCAAGTCCCCTTGCCGCCGCTCCTGCCCCGCCGTCATTCCACCGCAGATGCATATATCTTGTCTAGCATCTCCTTGAACGATTGAGGGTTGCCTGCGTAGGGATGTTTGCAAATTCATAGGTTGGCGATACTCTCTGTGCTGGGTTGGGAGGGTTTTCATGGCGGATGCGGATTACATCATCGTCGGCAGCGGCATCAACGCGCTGGTCGCGGCCTCGCTGCTGGGGAAGAAGGGGCACAAGGTTCTGGTGCTGGAGCGCAACCCGCGCATCGGCGGCTGCATCCTGACCGACGAAATCACCGAGCCCGGTTTCTTCCATGACGTGATGGCGACGACCTTCGTCCTCTTCATCACCTCGCCCGCCTTCGCGGCCCTCGGCCCCGACCTCGCCAAGCGCGGCCTCGACTTCGCGCACACCGACAAGCCCTCCGCCGTGATCATGCCCGACGGACGCCACACGGTAGTGCGCACCGAACGCGCCAAGAACATCGAGTGCTTCAATGCGCTGGCCGCGGGCGACGGCGACGCGCATCGCCGCGTGATGGACCAAATGGGCGCCGATGCGCCCTTCGTCTTCGGCCTGCTGGGCGGCAATCTGTGGTCGCGTCAGGTCGCATGGATGATGATCCGCCAGGCGATGAAGCGCGGACCGCGCAACCTGGCCGCCTTCTTCGGCGAGGCGCTGGGCAATGCGCGCGCCTGGCTGGAGACCGACTTCAAAAGCGAAGTGACGCAGGCGATGTGGGCGCCCTGGGTGCTGCACACCGGCCTCGGCCCCGAAAGCACCTATTCCGGCATGATGGGCAAAGTGATCGCCTTCGCGATCGAAGCGGCTGGCTGCCCGATCGTGAAGGGCGGCGCCAAGAATGCGGTGGCCGCCTTCCAGAAACTGATCGAAGATCAGGGCGGCGCGATTCGCACCGGCGCTGATGTGACGAAGGTTCTGCTCGATGGCCAGACCGCGCGCGGCGTGAAGCTGGCCGATGGGTCTGAGATCACCGCGGCCCATGGCGTGATCTGCTCGACCACGCCGCAACAGCTTTACACCCGCCTGCTCGATCCGCAGTCCCTGCCTGCGCCGGTGACCGAAGGCGTGCGCACCTATCGCCACGGCAAGGGCAATATGCAGATTCACTACGCGCTCTCCTCGCCGCCGAAATGGCGTGCTGACGTGGCGGGTGTGGCGCTGACCCATCTGACGCCCGGGCTCGACGGCGTGTCGCGTGCGGCGAACGAATGCGAGCGCGGCATGCTGCCCGCCGTGCCGACCATCTGCGTCGGCCAGCCGGCCGCGCTCGACC
>CAZNZI010000844.1:0-4237 GCA_964577475.1 uncultured Rhodospirillaceae bacterium | reverse complement strand
TCAGTTCGGCCATTCCATCTTGCAGCCGGTCTCTTCCAGCGTGCCGGCCACCTCGTCGCCTTTGACGACCTGGGTCACCTTGAACAGATCCTCCTCGCCGCCCGAACCGGAGGCCTGCGCGTTGCCGACGAAGAGATTGGGGATCAGCTGGTTCTGGTTCTCGCGGAAATAGGCGCCGTCGGGCATCAAGGCGACTTCGGGCGGCAGGTGGAAGCCTTGCAGCGCCTTGGCCATCTTGATCGCCTCGAGCGACTTGGCCGAATTGGCGGCCAGCGCGCAGGTCCAGGTGGCGGCATAGCCGAACCAGGTGCGCGCGGTCGGCACATGGCCGCCGCTCTTCTTCTTGATGGCGTCGACGAACTCGGCCACATGCGGCACGTTCGGCTGGTTCCAATACCATTCGAACACCCAGGTGCCGATGCGCGCCTCGGGCGGCAGGCCGATCATCACTTCCAGCTCCTGCTGGGCGCCGGCGATATGGACCTGCTTGTCGAGGCCGAACTGCACCGCCTGCTTGATCGAGTTGATGCCGTCGTCGCCCGCGGCCAGGTCGATGATCACGTCGGGCTTGGCCGCCTGCGCCTTGATCAGGATCGCCGAGTAGTCGGTGGTGCCGAGCGGGAAAAAGTCGACGCCCAGCGTTTCGCCGCCCAGCTTCTTGGCGGCCGCTTCGAGGCCCGCCTGGAGCGTATGGCCGAAGGCATAGTCCTGGGCGATGTAATAGAACTTCTTGCCGAGATTCTTGATCAGCGCGCCGGCGACCGCATTGCCTTCCATCGCGGTGGTATTGCAGATGCGGAAGACGTTCCAGTGGCACGACTTGCCGGTGACGGCGTCGGTATGGCCGCCGGTCACGACGTGCAGCACGCCCTTCTCGAAGGCGACGCCCGCCATGGCAAGCGTGAGTGCCGAGTTGATATTGCCGAGAAGGAAGTTGACCTGGTCGCGGTCGATCAGCTTGCGCGCCTTTTCCACGGCTGTCGCCGCTTCGCCGCTGGTCGAGTCCTCGACGATCAGCTCGGCCTGACGGCCGAGGATGCCGCCCTTGGCGTTGATGTGTTCGATGGCGAGCTGGCAGCCGAGCAGTTCGTTCTTGCCCAGCGCGGCGTAGACGCCGGTGATCGGATTGTCGAGGCCAATCTTCACATTCTGCTCGCCACGCGCCTTGATGATGAACGGCCCGCCCAGCGCGCTGACCGCGCCCAAAGCGATGCCCGTTTTCAGGACCTGACGGCGACCCGTACGCAAGTTCATGGGATCCTCCCTTATCCGGTTTTGGCCCGCCCCTCTTTTGCGCCGTTGCGCCTCGGGTTTCAGGCCCTCGTCGTGGCTTGCGGCCTCCGGAGCGGCTTTGCGCCCCACCGAACCGACACGGTTACTTTAGACAGCGTTATGGACCGAGGCCACGACTTATTTGTTCGATTTGCGACAGTTGCATGACAGCCGCCGGAACATAGTCGTTTGTGCCATGAGGATTGGGCGGTGGCCCGCCGAATACTGGCGGATATTGGAGCAGCCACCGTCATTCCGGACAAGTGAGCAGGGCGAGCGCTGATCCGGAATCCAGGAGAGACTCGCGCGAAGCGCCTTCTATTCCCGAGTCATGCGCTCGCTAACGCTCGCCGGCTGGACCCCGGATAGCGCTACGCGCTTCCGGGGTGACGAGCCGAAGTACTACGCCGCCGCGCCCGTCTTCGTGACCGGATGGACCGAGCGGAAGCTGATGGCGATGCGGTTCCAGGCGTTGATGGTGCCGATCAGCATCGTCAGCTTGGTCAGGTCCTCGTCATTGAACTGCGCCCGCACGGTTTCGAACACCGCGTCGGGTACATGGGTCTGCGAGACCAGGGTCACCGACTCGGTCCAGGCCAGGGCGGCCCGTTCGCGATCCGTATAGAGCGGCGACTCGTGCCAGGCGTCGAGCAGATAGATGCGCTCCTCGGTCTCGCCCTTCGCGCGCGCGTCCTTCGTGTGCATGTGGATGCAGAACGCACAGCCGTTGATCTGCGAGGCGCGGATCTTGACCAGCTCCATCAGCGACGCTTCGAGGCCGCTCTTGGCCACCGCCTCTTCCAGGGCGAACATGCCCTTCATCACCTCAGGGGCGGCTTTATACGGGTTCAGTCTCGGTTCCATGGTCATAACCCTCTCCTTCATGAATTCAATGTGCTGGACCACCGGTGGCGCCGGATGGCTTCTTCAGCAGCAGCGACGCAGCCAGAGCCAGGAGCAGCGCAACACCCAGCAGAAAATAAGTATTGCTGAAGCCCATGATCAAGGACTGCTTCGAAACAATCTTGCCGATGGCCACCACCGCCTCGTGCCGCGCGGCCCCTGCATCGGCGCCATGGGCCAGGAAATACTGGGTCAGCTTCTCGATGCGGATGCGGGTGGCGTCGCCATAAAGCGAGACCTGCGCGGTCAGCACATTCGAGTGGAACTGCTCGCGCTGAGTCAGGAAGGTCTGCAATACGGCGATGCCGATCGCACCACCGAGATTGCGCGCCATGTTGTAGATGGCCGAGGCCGAACCCAGATTCGACGCCTCGATGCCCGCATTGGCGACACCTGTCAGCGGCGTCAGCACCAGCGCCTGGCCGATCGCACGGACGATGTTGGGGATCAAAAGCTGGTCAGCCGCGTAATCGGGCGTGATGAACACGTTGAGGAAGTTCGAGCCCGCGAACAGCGCGAAGCCGACGGCGACGATATAGCGCGCGTCGAAACGCCGCATCAGCTTCGGCACCAGCGGAATCAGGATCAGCTGCGGCAGGCCGGTCCAGGCCAGCACCGCGCCGATCTGCTCGGCGTTGTAGCCCTGGGTGCGGGTCAGATAGACCGGCAGGATGAAGACCGAACCGTAGAGCGCGACACCGAGCAGCGCACTGGCGGCCGAGCCCAGGCCGAAATTGCGGCGCGCGAGCAGGCGCAGGTTGAGGAGTGGCTTCTCGACGGTGAACTCGATCACCAAGAACAGGATCAGCGACACGGCCGAGATGATCGAGAGGCGCAGGATAAAGGGCGAACCGAACCAGTCGTCCTTGTTGCCCTCCTCCAGCACGGTCTGCAGCGTGCCGAGCCCGATCGCCATGGTGGCGACGCCCAGCCAGTCGCCCTGACGCAGCAGGGAGAGCTTCATCGGCGCCTTCTCGAGCGACACGAACAGCATCGCCAGCATCAGCGCGCCGGGCACCAGATTGACGTAGAAGATGTACTGCCAGCCGAAATTCTCGGTGAGATAGCCGCCGATGGTCGGACCGATGGCAGGCGCGAAGGTGGCCGACAAAGCAAAGAGAGCAAGCCCGATCGGCAGCTTCGCCTTGGGCAGCAGCGTGACGATCAGCGTGAACGCGACCGGGATCAGCACGCCGCCGGTGAAGCCCTGGATCGCGCGCAGGATGATCATCTGGTTCAAGTCCTGCGCGAAGGCACAGGCCGCCGAGAACAGCAGGAACAGCGCGGCATTGGCGAGCATGTAGTTGCGCACCGAGAAGACCTGCGACAGCCAGCCGGTCAGCGGGATCACGACGATCTCGGCCACCAGATAGGCGGTCGAGACCCAGCCGCCGTCATCGACGCCGGCGCCGATCGCGCCCTGGATGTCGGCGAGCGACGCATTGACGATCTGGATGTTCAGCACCGCCATGAAGGCGCCCAAAGTCGCGCCGAGCACCGCGATCCACGTCTTGAATGGCACGTGGACCGCGGCCTCGGAGCGCGCCGGGCTGTGCGGCGCGGGTGAAGCGGGCATCTTGTCGGCGGTGATGGTGAGCGAGGCCATGATCGTTCCCCTTACCTTTTGTCGTCATTGCGAGGAGGCATCGCCGACGAAGCAATCCAGGATTTTCCCTCGGCCCTGGATTGCTTCGCTTCGCTCGCAATGACGATTCAAAATTCGCGGGCGTAGTTACTGGACCAGAACGGTGGCGGGCCGCTTGTCGCCCGACCTTGTATCAATCGTCGTTTCGACCGACATGCCGGGCCGCAGCATGCCCGCCAGCGCCGTGTTGTCGGCCAGCGCGATCTTCACCGGGATGCGCTGCACGATCTTGGTGAAGTTGCCGGTCGCGTTGTCGGGCGGCAGCAGCGCGAATTCGAGACCGCTGGCCGGTCTGCACGTAATCGCCAACCTGCATGGCGCGGTTGCCCATCACGCCGTCGATCGGCGAGCGGATCACCGCGAAGGACAGATCGCGCTCGGCTTTCTGCTGCGCGGTCTTCAGCTCTTCGAGCGTGC
>CAZNZI010000843.1:0-2643 GCA_964577475.1 uncultured Rhodospirillaceae bacterium | reverse complement strand
CCAAGCTGCTTGGCCAGGCCAAGAACCCCGCCATATTCGTCGGCGGCGGCATTTTCGATGCGCGCGCCGAACTCCTCGCATTGGCCGAGATGCTCCAGGCCCCCGTGATCATGAGTGAGCACGGGATGGGCGCGCTCGACTGGCACAGCCCATTCGCGCAGACGATGCAGGTCGGCAACGACATCTGGCCGCAGATCGACGTGGCGCTCGCCGTCGGCACGCGCTTCTTCCACCCGATGGTGGAATGGGGCTGGGATGACAAGGTCAAGTTGATCCGCATCGACATCGATCCGGCCCAGTCGGTGAAACCCTGGACCCCCGACGTTCACATCGTCGCCGATGCCAAGCGTGCGCTGGCCGAATTGGTCAATCGCACCGGCAAGCACAATGCGAAACGCGCTGATCGTCGCGACGAACTCAAGCAGATCAAGGCCGCCAAGCATGCGGCGCTGGCGCAGATTCTTGCGCCGCAGGAGGCCTATACCCAGGTCATCCGCAAGGCGTTGCCCGAGGACGGCATCGTCTGTTTCGGCGTGACGCAGTTGCACTTCTATTCCTGGTGGGGCTTCCCGGTCTATCAGCCGCGCACGGTGATCCAGCCCGGCTACCAGGGCACGCTGGGCTACGGCTACCCGACCGCGCTGGGTGCCAAGGTCGGCATGCCCGGTCGCAAGGTGATCTATATCGGCGGCGACGGCGGCTTCATGTTCAATGTGCAGGAGATGGCCACCGCGATGCAGTTCGGCATCGGCGTCGTTGCCATTGTCTTCAACGACAATGCGTTTGGGAACGTCCGCCGCACCCAGCGCGAGATGTTCAAGGGCCGGCTGATTTCGTCCGACCTTCGCAATCCCGATTTCGCCAAACTGGCCGACAGTTTCGGCATGCGCAATCGCCGCGTGAACAGCCCCGGGACTCTGGCCGTTGCGCTGGCCGAGGCATTGAAGGCCGACGAACCGGCGCTGATCGAAGTGCAGATCGACGCCTTCCCCAATCCTTTCCCCCACATGTTCTTCCGCAAGGTGCGCGGTTGAGAGGACGCCATGGGCAAACTCGATAACGACCTCTCGCGGTTGGGCCGCGGCACGCGCGCTTTTCTCGACAAGGGCGGCATGCATTTCATCGATGGCACGCTAACCAAGCCGAGTGCGGGCCAGGCGATCGAGGTGCGCGATCCGTCCTCGGGCAAGGTGATCTCGTCGCTGGGTGCCGGCACCGCCGCCGATATCGATCGCGCGGTCGCGGCGGCCAAGAAGGCGCTGAATTCGCCTGCATGGCGCGGATTGTCGCCGGCCGAGCGCGAGCGGCTGATCATACGGCTGGCCGATCTCTGCGAGGCCAATATCGATCAACTGGCCGAGCTCGAGATCGTCGACAACGGCATGCCGTCTTTCTTCGCGCGCAATCTCAATGTCGCTGGCGCGATCGGCGTGCTGCGCTACATGGCCGGCTGGCCGACCAAGATTTCCGGCCGCACCATCGATATGGGGATGCCGATCCCCGGCAGTGCCTTCTTCGCCGCCACGGTGAAGGAACCGGTGGGCGTGGTCGGGGCCATCACGCCGTGGAACGTGCCGCTGATGTCGGCCATCTGGAAGATCGCGCCCGCACTGGCGGCGGGTTGCACCATCGTGCTGAAGCCGTCCGAGGAGGCCTGTCTCTCGGTGCTGCGTCTGGCCGAACTGGTGGCCGAGGCCGGTTTCCCGCCGGGCGTGGTCAATATCGTCACCGGCACGGGGCCCGAGGCGGGTGAGGCACTGGTGCGCCATCACGATGTCTCGAAGATCTCCTTCACCGGCTCGAACCCCGTCGGGCGGCGCATCGGTTCGATCGCGAGTGGCGATCTGAAGAAGGTGACCCTCGAACTCGGCGGCAAGTCGCCCAACATCGTCTTCGCCGATGCCGATCTCGACCGCGCGGCCGATGCGGCGGCGCAGTTGATCTTCATGAATTCGGGCCAGGTCTGCGTCGCCGGCTCGCGTCTCTATGTCCAGCGCGCGGCCTATGACCAGGTGGTCGAGCGCGTGGTCAACCGCGCCAAGAGCCTGCGCGTCGGCCCCGGCCTCTCGGCTGATACCGAACTCGGCCCGCTGGTCAGCGCCAAGCAGCAGTCGCGCGTGCTCGGCTATGTGGATGAAGCCAAGGCCCAGGGCGCGACCTTGCTTACCGATAGCCCGCGCCTTGAGGCTGACGGGTATTACGTACGGCCCACCGTGGTCGCCGGCACCCGTGCGGATATGCGTATCGTACAGGAAGAGGTGTTCGGCCCGGTGCTGGCCGTGATGCCCTTCGACGAGGTGGAAGAGGCGATCACGCTCGCCAACCAGACCGTCTATGGTCTCGCCGCCACCATCTGGACGCGCGACCTCAAGAAGGCGCATACCATGCTACCGCGCATCACCTGCGGCTATGTCGCGGTCAACAGCGATGCGATTCCCTATCCGGGCCTGCCTCATGGCGGGCGCAAGCAGTCGGGCATCGGTCGCGATCTGGGCGAGGAAGCGGTGGAAGGCTGTCTCGAAGTGAAGTCCTATCTGGTCCGCTATGACTGAGAGCCGGGCGCTCGCGGCGGTATTGGATGGGTTGCGCGGCTGCTTCGGCGCGCGGCTGGTCGACAACCTGACCATCCGCCAGCAGCACGCC
>CAZNZI010000842.1:0-4434 GCA_964577475.1 uncultured Rhodospirillaceae bacterium | reverse complement strand
CAAGCGCTATCGCCGCGTCCGCATCATCCACCGCCTGCTGGAGCTGTTGCCCGATCTGCCCGACGTTGCGCGCGACGACGCCATGCGCCGCTTCCTGGTACGCGGGCGGTGGAACCTGGATGCCGATGCGCAGGCGGAGATTGCGACGACAGTGACGAAGGTGCTGGCCGACCCCGGCTTCGCGCCGCTGTTCGGGCCAGGGAGCCGGGCCGAGGTGCCGGTGGTCGGCATGGTACCCGTCGGAGCAAGCGGGCGCTTCGCCGTTTCGGGTCAGATCGACCGGCTGCTGGTGACGGCGGACACGGTCCGCATCGTCGACTACAAAAGCGACCGGCCGCCGCCCCAGACGGTGGATAAAGTTTCGCCGCTCTATCTGCGGCAGATGGCCGCCTATCGTGCGCTGCTGAGCAAGATTTATCCTGGCCGCCGGATCACCTGCGGCCTGCTCTGGACCGATGGGCCGGCATTGATGGCCCTGCCCGATGCGCTGCTCGACGAGGCGCTTTTACGGCTCGTGCAGCCATGACATAGTGAACATGCAGCGGCTTGCGCTTGAAGCTTCGACCTTGGCGCACTACCTGCAATATCCAGCCCTGAAGGGCGCTTGCGCGGAATGCGGACATAGGGTGCAGCCATGAAAAACGTGACGGATACCTCATTCGAGACCGACGTTCTCAACTCCGAAGGCCCGGTCCTGGTGGACTTCTGGGCCGAGTGGTGCGGCCCGTGCCGTCAGATCGCCCCGGCGCTCGAAGACATGTCGCGCGACCTCGCCGACAAGGTGACCATCGCCAAGCTGAACATCGACGAGAATCCGGCGACGCCCGGCAAGTATGGTGTGCGCGGTATCACGACGATGATGATTTTCAAGGGCGGCAAAGTCGCGGCGACCAAGGTCGGCGCCCTGCCCAAGAGCAAGCTCTATGAATGGGTGCAGTCGGTGGTCTGATCCGCCGCTCTCACCGGCTTCTCAAAGAAGAGGGGCCCAAAGGAAAAGGGGTCGGCCCGTAAGGACCGACCCCTTCTTTATTGGTGGAGCCAAGGGGAGTCGAACCCCTGACCTTCGCAATGCCATTGCGACGCTCTCCCAACTGAGCTATGGCCCCAGGAAAGCCTTTTGCACCCCCCTCAGGCGGCGCAGGAGCGCGAAAATAGGCAGTCGGGACCGCCCGTGCAAGGGGAAAGATCGGCCGCCCGAACCGGGCCCAGAACGCGCCCTGGGCTCGCTTCAGCGTTCGTCTTCCGGCGCCTCGTCGACATTTTCCAGCACCTCGGCGACGTCGTCCTCGTCCTCGCCAAGATCGGTGGTGTCTTCCAGGGCCTCTTCTTCCTCGGTCTCTTCCTCCGCGGCCTCGTCCTCGCCCTCGGCTTCTTCGGCTTCAGGCTCTTCAGCCTTGGCCTTGACGGGCTTTGGCGGCGGCGGCGCGGCTTTGGCCGCAGCAGGCGACCGGCGCGGACGCGGCGCGGCCTCGATCTCGACTGTCTTATCGCATTTGGGACAAACAATCGGCGACTTCGCCATATCGTAGAACTTCGCGCCGCAATGCGGGCAATTACGCTTGGTACCCCATTCCGCCTTGGCCACGGAACCGCCTCCACGGGTGCTAACTCTGATCGCGATTTGCCACGATCCCCTGCGGGTGTCAAAGGCGAAAATCACGAGCCTTATTTTGGGCCAAGCGGGGCATACCGGGCCGTGACCGTCCCGGGGGCGGGTCGGGCATGTGGAGCCCTATCTCGCTCCGGGGTCCTGTGCTAGGAGACACGGGCTTTCCATCGCCCTGGATCCTATTGCGCCCATGCCCCGCCCGTTGATTTCCAAAGCTGCTCCGCCCCTTTCCGGTACCGCCCGCGTTCCCGGTGACAAATCGATTTCACATCGCGCGCTGATGTTCGGCGGCATCGCCAAGGGCGAGACGACGGTGCGCGGCCTGCTGGAAGGCGAGGACGTTCTGCGCACCGCCGAGGCCATGCGGCTGATGGGCGCAACCGTGACGCGGCGCAGCGACGATACCTGGTCGATCACCGGCAATGGCGTCGGCGGCTTGGCGGAGCCGGGTGGCGTGCTCGATCTCGGCAATGCCGGCACGGGTGCACGGCTGCTGATGGGCTTGGTATCGACCCATCCCTTCACCTCGATCTTCACCGGCGACGCATCGCTCTGTGCGCGGCCGATGAAGCGCGTGGTGGAACCCCTGTCGAAGACCGGTGCGCAATTCTTCGGCCGCCAGGGCCAGAAACTGCCGATGGCCGTGGTCGGCGCGAGCAAGCCGGTCGCGATCGCCTACGACGTGCCAGTCGCCTCGGCCCAGGTGAAGTCGGCCGTGCTGCTGGCGGGTCTCAACACCGAAGGTGTGACGACCGTCACCGAGAAGGCCGCGACCCGCGACCACACCGAGTTGATGCTGCGCGCCTTCGGCGCCGACCCGAAGGTCGAGGCGCTGGCCGGCGGCGGGCGCAGGATCATGCTGACCGGCAAACCCAATCTGCGCGGCCAGACCGTTCTGGTGCCGACCGATCCGTCTTCGGCGGCTTTCCCGATCGCTGCCGGGCTGCTGGTGCCGGGTTCGGAGATCACACTCTCGGGTGTCGGCCTCAACCCGCTGCGCACCGGGCTGATCGATACGCTGCTCGAAATGGGCGCGGACATCCAGCTCACCAACAAGCGCATCGAAGCGGGCGAGCCGGTCGCCGACCTGGTGATCAAGCACGGTCCGCTAAAGGGTGTCGATGTGCCGCCCGAGCGTGCACCGTCGATGATCGACGAGTATCCGATCCTGTCCGTCATCGCCACCTGTGCCACAGGCACGACACGGATGCGCGGCCTGGGCGAACTCCGCGTGAAGGAAAGCGACCGCCTGACGGCGATGGCCACCGGGCTTGCCGCCTGCGGCGCGACCGTCGCCGTCGAAGGCGACGACCTGATCGTTACCGGTACGGGCAAGCCGCCGAAGGGCGGCACGACGATCGCCGTCCACCTCGATCACCGCATCGGCATGTCATTCCTGGTGCTCGGCATGGTGTCGAAGGACGCCGTGGCGGTGGACGACGGCAGCACGATCGATACGAGCTTCCCCGGCTTCGCCGATCTGATGAACAAGCTCGGCGCGAAGATCGGTCCACTGGTTCCATGATCATCGCCGTCGCCCGTCGGCTTTGCCGGCAAACCCAAAACAAGCCATCGAACCGATGATCATCGCTGTCGATGGCCCCGCCGGTGTCGGCAAGGGGACGCTGGCCAAGCAACTCGCCAAGCATTTCGGATTGCGCCATCTCGACACCGGGGCGCTTTACCGCGCGGTGGGGCGCGACGTGCTGGCCGGCGGCAAGGACCCGAAGGATGCGGAAGCCGCCGTCGCCGCCGCCCGCGCCCTCGACGCCCACACCCTGGCCGACCCTGCCCTGCGCACCGAACAGGTGGGTGCCGCCGCGTCCGTGGTGGCGGCCATTCCCGCGGTGCGCGCGGCCTTGCTGCAATACCAGCAGGACTTCGCCCGCACGTCGCCGGGCGCCGTGCTCGACGGCCGCGATATCGGCACGGTGGTCTGCCCGGATGCCGATGCAAAGCTGTTCGTGACTGCCAGCGCCGAGGTGCGCGCCGACCGACGGTGGAAGGAACTGCAGGCCAAAGGCGTCCAGACACCCCGCGCTCAAATCCTGGCCGAAATCAGGGACCGCGACGAACGCGACAGCAAGCGTTCCACCGCGCCCATGGTGCCGGCCGCCGACGCGGTGATTTTGGATACCTCGAACCTCGACATCGAGGCCGCGTTCCAGGCCGCTTTGAAAGCCATTTCCGAGCGCCGCGAACGGGCGTAATTGGCCCGTAAATATTGACTCTTTGAGGCTTTAGGCGTATCTCACCGCCGGGCCGTTCTCCTGCGGAGGGGAACGGCCTGTTTTTCTTTGGTTTTTCCGCAGACCCCGGAAACAACCGGTGGCAGGTACAGATTGCGAAAGGACACTATACGTATGGTTGAAGCGACTCATTCCAATCCGGCGGCCAGCGAAAATTTCGCCGCCCTTCTCGATGAAGCTATTGGCGCCGGTGGCGGCCAATTCGAAGGTTCCGTGGTCAAGGGGACCGTGGTCGGCATCGATGGCGATTTCGCCATTATCGATGTGGGCCTGAAGTCCGAAGGCCGCATCCAGCTCAAGGAATTCGGCGCGCCTGGCCGCGCCTCGGAAATCAAGGCGGGCGACAAGGTCGAAGTCTTCGTCGAGCGCTATGAGGACCGTAACGGCGAAGTGATGCTGAGCCGCGAAAAGGCCCGCCGCGAGGAAGCCTGGACGCAGCTCGAACGCTCCTTCCAGGACAATCTGCGCGTCAACGGCGTGATCTTCGGCCGCGTCAAAGGCGGCTTCACCGTCGATCTCGCCGGCGCCGTGGCCTTCCTGCCCGGCAGCCAGGTGGATATCCGCCCCGTGCGCGAT
>CAZNZI010000841.1:0-4550 GCA_964577475.1 uncultured Rhodospirillaceae bacterium | reverse complement strand
CGCCTTTTATATTCGTTATGATCACTCACAATCAGAGCCCATATGACCCTGTTCGGGATCCATCACCGGCTCGCGCGACTGCCGCAGTGTTTATCTCGACAATGATGGCGTCTATGTCGGTGCTGGTGTTCCGCTGTTGGTGCGCGATCACTGCGGCCTCTGGCGTTCCCGCTCGCAAGACGATCTGGAGAAGTTGTTCGCCATCGCGTGCGGTGTTCCGATCGATCTGTCCTGGAGAATGGTCAAGCTCGCGGCGGTCGCCCGCGCCCTCAACACCGGTGATCGGTCGCGTGCGGCAATCGCCCTAGTTCAAGCCGAGTTGCCGGTGTTGGCTAGTGCAATCGCCGCGCGGCGCGTGGCCGAAGCGGACTCCATGATGAAAACCTATGACCCGGATCAGCCCCGCGACGAACGCGGCCGCTGGACGGCTGGAGGCGCGACAGGGATGAAGTCAACCGACGGGATATCTCCTGGAAAGCCGTCTAGTTCGGTGCAAGCAGGAATGAAACATCCCACGTCTCTTTCTCTGAGCCCCGATGGGTTGAAGTTCATCGCGACACAGGAGGCGTCCAAAGGTCCAAATCTCACGGCGTATCTTGATCAAGCGGGAAATCCGACAATCGGCTACGGGCATCTTCTTAAGCCCGGCGAAGCGTTTCCCAATGGAATTACCCAAGAAGAAGCGAGTCGATTTCTGGCGCAAGACGTATCGGCTGCCGAACAGGCCGTGCGGCGAAACGTTAAAGTCGATCTGACGCCGGCACAATTCGACGCCCTGGTTTCCTTCACCTACAACGAAGGCGCAAGCAGCCTAGCAAGTTCGACTCTATTGCACCGTCTAAATTCCGGCGACTATGCTGGGGCTGCCACGGAGTTTGCCAACTGGGACAAGGTACGAGTCAATCATGTGTTGGTATCAAGTCCCGGTTTAGCTGGGCGGCGCCAACGCGAACGTGATTTGTTCATCAGCGGAAAATATCGGTGAAGCTTCAATCACTCGTATGTGCCTTAGCCGTCAGTCTTGGCGTCGCTTTATTGGCGACCGGATATGGCGGTGTTTCATTCGCCAAGCAGGCAGGCGATAACGACGTCAATCGATCTGCCCAGCTTCGGAAACTAACGATACCAGCCGCTCTTCGTGGCGCATGGGGCGAGGGCGGCGACTGCTCAGACTCGAAAAAACGTTTGGTGGTGGCTGCCCGCGCGGTTCGATTCGCCGACGGGAAATCCGAAGCCGTCTTCTATGCGCGCCAAGATGGGCCGCAGGGTCAGGATGCTATCCACTGGATCGAAGAAGGCGTCACCAGCAATATCGAATACGACTCAAGTCGCGACGTGCTGGTGATGAACGACATGGGATGGGGCTATCCGGCCACCGGCTTCTACGGCCGGTGTAAGCCGAAATAGGGCGGCGTTACGCCGTCGCGCGCTTCTGGCCGTTCTTGCCGTTCGATTGACGCTCGGCCTTCAGGTTCTCGGCGATCAGGAAGGCGAGCTCCAGCGCCTGCGTCGCGTTGAGGCGCGGATCGCAATGCGTGTGGTACCGATCGCCCAGCCGCGCTTCGGTGATCGCCTGGGCGCCGCCGACGCATTCGGTGACGTCCTGGCCGGTCATCTCGAAATGCACGCCGCCGGCCGGCACGCCTTCATCGCGCAGCACAGCGAAGAACCCAGTCACTTCGGCCAGGATCTGGTCGAAGGCGCGGGTCTTGTAGTTGCCGGCCTTCTGCGTGTTGCCATGCATCGGGTCGGTCAGCCACACCACTTTGCGGCCTTCGCGCTTCACCGCGCGGACCAGCGGCGCAAGCTTCGTCTCGACCTTGTCGTGACCCATCCGCGTGATGACGGTGAGGCGGCCCGGCTCGTTGTTCGGGTTCAGCGCGTCGATCAGGCGGATCAACTCGTCGGGCGTCTGGCTCGGCCCAGCCTTGCAGCCGAGCGGATTGCCGACGCCGCGCAGGAACTCCACATGGGCGCCATCGACCTGGCGTGTGCGATCACCCACCCACAGCATATGCGCCGAGCAGTCATACCAGTCGCCGGTCGTGGAATCGACGCGCGTCAGCGCTTGTTCGTAAGGCAACAGCAACGCCTCGTGCGAGGTGAAGAAATCCGTCTCGCGGATTTGCGGCGTCGTCTCGCTGGTGAGGCCGCAGGCCTCCATGAAGGCGAGCGTCTCGTCGATATGCGCACAGAGTTCCTGATAGCGCGCCCCCGATCCTGATGTGCCGGCGACGAAGCCCAGATTCCACTGATGCACCTTGTGCAGGTCGGCATAGCCGCCTTGCGCAAAGGCGCGCAGCAGGTTCAGCGTCGCGGCCGACTGGTTGTAGCCTTGCACCAGGCGCGCCGGATCGGGCATGCGCGCTTCGGGCGTGAAGTCCATGCCGTTGACCATGTCGCCGCGATAGGCGGGCAGGGTCACGCCGTTGATCGTCTCGACATCGGAACTGCGCGGCTTGGCGAACTGGCCGGCCAGACGGCCGATCTTCACCACGGGCAAAGCGGCGCCGTAAGTCAGCACCACGGCCATCTGCAGCAGCACCCGGAACGTGTCGCGGATATTGTTGGGATGGAATTCGGCGAAACTCTCGGCGCAGTCACCACCCTGCAGCACGAAAGCCTTACCGTCGACGGCTCGCGCGAGCTGCGCCTTCAGGCGGCGGGCTTCACCGGCAAACACCAGCGGCGGATAGTTGCGCAGGGTCGTTTCGACCGCCGCGAGCTTGCCCGCATCGGGCCAATCCGGTGACTGCATCACCGGCTTCTTCCGCCAACCTTCCGGGCTCCACTTCTCGCCCGCGCCGCTTGCCATGACCGTCCTCGATCGTCTTTGAACCAAGCCCCCAGGCCAACCCCGGGGCTCGGTTTTGGGAAGGGAAGGATATACGCCGGCAGGTTAAGGTTTTCCAGGGGGTTGGCCCGCTTTTACGCCGTCCAGGCGTAGCGCATTTGGCGGCCAAATCCCTCCGTAATATGCTGAAATAATGCGTATTTTCGGATTCCAGTCCACTCCCGCCGAGCACTCTCCCCCTCTCTTTGTTCTTCCCCCCATCCGCCCCGAGCCATATCCTTGTGTTTGGGTGAGGCAGCACTCTTTGCGGCCGGGGAAACGGATTTCATGTCGCGCTTTATGAATATCATCGTCGCGGTGGTGATCGTCCTCTGGTCCGGTTTCTTTACCTGGACTGAAATCATCGAGGCCGATCCGGACGAGTACAGCATCAAGTCGCCCGCGGTGAAGCAGCAGCTCGAGAGTTGCTCCGGCAATTTCCAGCAGCGTCAGGCTTGCGCGGAGCGCATCACCACGTCGCGGCAGCAGCTCGGCTTCCTGGTCTGGTGCGAGAAGGTCGCGATCATTCTCGGACCACCGCTCATCCTATGGGGGCTGGTCAATTACGCGACGCGGCAACGGGCGGCCGGTCAACAACCGGCGTCGGCACCGCGCCGTACCGCAGCAGCAGCGACACCGCAACGGGCGGGACCGGTCCGCCGTCGTGTAGCAGCGGAAGACGCTGCGCCGCGGCCAACATCCGCGCCGCGCCAACCTCAGCCGCCGACCGAAAAGCCGGCCGACGCGCCAGTGCTCAGCGGCGGCCGGCGTCAGCCTGTCAGGCGGCGCGACAGCTGACCGCTGGTACTAGCTGTTTGTGGGTGGAACGGGTTCGGGTAATTTGTGCCGCTTCACCAGCGGCATCTGCGCGAGGATGAAGATGAAGGTGAGGCCCATGCTGCCGAACACCTTCCACGTCACCCAATGATCGGTCGACAAGACGCGCCGGGCCACTTCGTTGATCGCCGCCATCGCGACAAAGAAGACAAGAAAACGCACCAACAATGCACGCTTGCCGTTGCCGTCGATCGGCGGCATGGCCGCTGTCATGGCCTTGCCGAGCAAGGGGCGCCCGCTCACGATCTCGATCGCAATCACCGCCGCGAACAACAGATAGACAATCGTCGGTTTCATCTTGATGAAATCGGGATCGTTCAGATAAAGCGTCAGCCCGCCGAGGACCGCGACGATCACCGCCGTCATCACCGGGATGAAGGCGAAGCGGCGGGTGAACACCCAGCCCACCGCCACGGCGATCAGCGACGCGATCATCACGGCGATCGTCGCGACACGCAGGCCGCTCAGCTCATAGGCCGCGAAGAACAGGATCAGCGGTCCGTAATCGACCACCACATTGACCCAGGCGGGAGCCCGTCGCTCGGTCAAGGCGGTCTTGTCGGTCGGTGGTTGAGTTGACGTTTGCGTCATGGCGCGCACCATAGTCGGTCCGCGCCACGATGGGAACCCATCGAAACCGAAGCGAAATTAAGTCGCAATCACCGTGAGCAGACGATCAACTGCGGTCAGTTTTTCTGACCGCGCGCTGTTTCGGCGATTGCGTCCTCAAGGGCCAAGATCGTCGTGCCAACCAGCATTTCGACCTCGCGGAAGCGGTGCTGGGCGGCTTCGCCCTCGATTTTCATCAGGATTTGACGCCACTGATGCATCAGATTGGTGCTGCTGCGGCGCGTCATCTTGCCGATAGTTTGGTCGCTCC
>CAZNZI010000840.1:0-2687 GCA_964577475.1 uncultured Rhodospirillaceae bacterium | reverse complement strand
GACATGAAGAACTATGCCGCCTATTTCGAGTTCGACTTTCTGGGTGTCGGTGTGACCTCCAACTCGGTCGAGAGCAACAGCTATACACCGCGCATCCGCCACATCTATGCGACCTATGACTCGCCGAATGACGGCTGGCATATCCTGGGCGGACAGACTTGGAGTCTGTTGACGATGAACAAGGCCGGCATCATGCCGCGCAACGAGGTCATTCCGACCACGATCGACGCACAGTACGTCACCGGTTTTGCCTGGGATCGCGCACCGCAGATCCGCGTGGTGAAGGACTTCGGCAAGACGGTGTCGATCGGCATCTCGGCCGAAACGCCGCAGGCCAGCATCTATAACGGCGGCGGCTACAATGGCACAGGCAGCGCTCCGGCCGTGAGTGGCGTGACCTTCAATAATACGGGCGGCAGCACCCTCAACAGCGGCACCAACTACTCGCTGGACCAGGTGCCCGATATCGTCGCGAAGGCGGCTTTCGATCCCGGTTGGGGCCACTATGAAGTCTTCGGCGTCGGCCGTTTCTTCCATGACCGCGCCGCTCCTACCGCCACCAATCCCGGCAACCACGACACCTTCGGTGGCGGCGCAGGCGCTTCGGCTCAGCTTCCTCTGGTCGAAAAGAAGCTCGATCTCCAGATCAGCTTCCTCGACGGCACAGGCATCGGCCGCTATGGCTCGGCGCAGTTCAGTGATGCCGTCGTCAATGCTGACAACGATCAATTGACGCCGATCCCGGAATTCATGGGGCTGGCGGGCCTGACCGGACATCCGACCAAAGACCTCGACCTCTTCGGCTATGGCGGCATCGAACAAGTGGAAAAGGCGGCGGTCACCACTGTCGGTGCCAACAACTACGGTTACGGCAATGCCAACTTCGTCAACACCGGCTGCACCATTGAAGGCAGCGCGGCGGGGTGCGTCGCCAATATGAAATCGGAATGGCAGGCCACAGTCGGCGGCTGGTGGAAGTTCTACCAGGGCAATTCCGGCATGATGGAAGTCGGCGCTTCGGAAGCCTACGTGCACGTCGATACGTTCGATGGCGTCGGCGGTGCACCGCACGCCAACGAAAACATCGTCATGACCAGCTTCCGTTATTACCCATTCTGATTGCGATCGTCAGGCGGTGGGAACCCCTCCTTACGTCTGACGTGTGACGGGGTCCAGCGAGACATTCCCCGGGGGAACGGCGAAAGCCGTTCCCTTCTTTTTTGCGATGACGCTAAGCGTGTGTCAGGGGGCGCCGTTGCCGGCGATCGTGCCGGTCACATAGTCGAGCGCCGCACGCCGAATAAGATATTGATAGATCGCGTCCGTATGCGCGATATCGGCCTGAGTCTTGCGCAATTGAGCGGTACTGAGATCGACGATAGAGCTTGAACCAATCTGATAGCGCGCTTCAGTCAGCCGAAGAGAATCAGCTGCGTTGTCGACCTGATGTTTGGTGACGTCGATATTGCTGTAGGCGGTGGTCAACCGGTCATAAGCAATATGGACGTCACGCAGGAGCTTGTTCTTCTCCGTATCAAAAATCGATTGCGCCTCTTCGGCGCGGTCGCGTTCGGCGCGCTCCTGTGCTTCCAGGCTGCCGCCGGTGAACAGTGGTATCGAAAAGACCACGCCAACCGTGCCGTAGACGGGATTGATCTTCTGGTCGGGCTCCCGGATCGGATTGGCGCCAGCGTAACCTAACGCGCTCACCGTAGGATTGAAGGCACGCGACGCAGCCTCAGCATCGGCCTTGGCGGCATCCCGGTTGGCCCGCAGTGTTGCCAGATTGGGGTTGTTCCCGTCTGCATCTATCAGCGCCACATCGAGTTTCTGACCCATCGGCGGAACGGTACCGATATCGGCCAGGGCGAATGCGCGGGTGGTCGCATATCCCAAGGCTTCGGACAACGTTGCCTCGGCATCCGCGGCGCGGTTCCGAGCCTCCAGCACGAGCTGTTGCGCATCGTCTAGATCCTGTTGAGCGATGCTCACATCGAGATTGGACCGCAGCTGCGCCGCCTGGAGCGACTGGATCTGTTGGGCCAGAGTCTGGCGCTGCTTCAAGGTGCTTTCCGCCACCTTGGCCAGCGCCTGAGTGCGGAGCCGATCGAAATAGGCCTGCGTGACCTCGAGCAGAACCGCCTGGCGGGTTTCCTGTCCGCGAGCGATTTCGGCCTGTAATGCATCTTTCGATGCCGCCACCAAGCTGTCCGTCCGTCCGAAATCGGTTATCAATTGGCTCGCGCTGATGCCGACCGAGCCGCGATCGATGATGGTCGGGTCGGTGAGGCCCACCCCGGTCGTCCCAATTCGCGTACTGGGATCGGCGAAAGCCCGGACCGCGGAGCCGCCGATTTGGGGGTAGTAGGCCGACTTGGCGACATCGACAATGGCTTGGGCCGCGTCGATATCGAAATGGGACGTGCGGAGTGTCGGATGGTTCTGCAAAGCGATCTGCTGTGCCTGCTGCAGATCTAGGGTTTGCGGGGATGCATTGGCATCGGCCGGGGGCAGGTCCGCCGCATGAGCGCTGATCGCCGCGATCAGCACCAGCGCCGATGCCGAACAACAAAACAGGCGTAGCGTCATTTCGCCTCGGCCGCAGTCAGGCGACGGCCGTCGCGACGGCGATGAACCAGGACGAAGGCGGCGGGACCGATAAAGATGGTGTCGAGCACCGATGCCGG
>CAZNZI010000839.1:0-2387 GCA_964577475.1 uncultured Rhodospirillaceae bacterium | reverse complement strand
GTGGAACGAGGGTCTGCGCGTGGCCGAGGCCCTGGGCCAGGCCGCTTTCGCCGGGCGCGTGATGGCCGATGCGGGCAAGCGCTCGGGTGTCGCCGACGAGGGCGGGTGGTGGCCCAATTTCGACAGCAACGAAGAAGCCATCGCCACCGCCGTGAAGGCGATCGAAGCGGCCGGGTTCCGGCCCGGCGAGGATGTCGGCATCGCGCTCGACATCGCCGCCACCGAACTGCGCCACGGCAATGGTTACCGGCTGCGCCGCGAAGGCAAGGCGCTGACCGCCGACGAGATGATCGCGATGCTGACGGGCTGGCTGAGGAAGTATCCGATCGTCTCGATCGAAGATCCGCTGGCCGAGGATGACTGGGACGCCACCTGGAAATTCACCGCGTCCGCCGGCACGGTCCAGGTGATCGGCGACGATCTTCTGGTCACCAACGAAATGCGCGTGCGCCGCGCCGTGGCGACGCGGGCCGTCAACGCCGTGCTGATCAAGCCCAACCAGGCCGGCACGATCACCGAGACCCTGGCGGCGCTGCAAGCGGGCCGCGAGGGCAATCTTGCGACCGTGGTCTCGGCCCGGTCGGGCGAGAGCGAGGATGCCACCATCGTCCATCTGGCCACCGGCTGGGATGCCGGGCAGTTGAAGGTGGGCTCCTTCGCCCGGTCCGAGCGGATGGCCAAGTGGAACGAGGGTCTGCGCGTGGCCGAGGCCCTGGGCCAGGCCGCTTTCGCCGGGCGCGCGGCGCTGGCGCCCTTGTAGACTCAGCGGCTAAAATCCACGGCGCGCGAAGCGATACCGAAACCCGCGGAACCCTGTTACACTCCGCCCCGCGCCCGACTCCGTGGCCGCCGTACCTGTTGCGATGCCCAACGATAGTTCCGTCACGCCTCCCATCGAACTGACTCGTGCTCCTGTGATTCTCCAGGTGCTGCCCTCGCTGGTGACGGGCGGCGTCGAGCGCGGGACCGTCGATATCGCCGCGGCCATCGCCGAGGCCGGCGGCACGCCGCTGGTCGCCTCCGAGGGCGGACCGATGCAGCGCGAGCTCGACCGCGCCAAGGCCAGGCACATCGAATTGCCGCTGGCCAGCAAGAACCCCCTCGTCATGCGCGAGAACATCGAACGCCTGATGAAGGTGATCGCCGAGCATAAGGTGGACATCGTCCATGCCCGCAGCCGCGCGCCGGCCTGGAGCGCGATGCTGGCCGCGCAGCGGAGCGGGGTCCATTTCATGACCACCTTCCACGGCACCTACAACCAGGGCTGGCTGGGGCTGAAGCACCTCTATAACGGCGTGATGACCAAGGGCGAACGCGTGATCGCGATCAGCGAGTTCATCCGCCAGCACATGGAAAAAGTGTACGGCGTCGACCCGGCGCGCATCCGCGTCGTCCCGCGCGGCATCGACACCGTGCGCTTCGATTCGACCAAGGTCAGCGCCGAACGCATCATCCAGCTGGCCCAGAAGTGGCGGCTGGTCGACGGACAGCGCGTGATCATGCTGCCGGGCCGCCTCACGCGCTGGAAAGGCCAGGAGGTGCTGATCGAGGCGCTGGCCATGATGGGCCGGCGCGACGTGCGCTGCATCCTGGTCGGCTCGGAACAGGGCCGCACCGGCTATGTGAAGGAACTGCACGAACTGGCCAAGAAGCATGGGCTGGAACAGGTCGTCCATGTGGCCGGTGACTGCAACGATATGCCGGCCGCCTATATGCTCTCCGACCTCGTCGTCTCGGCCTCGACCGATCCCGAGGCCTTCGGCCGCGTGATCGCCGAAAGCCAGGCGATGGGCCGGCCGGTGATCGCCACCGATCACGGCGCCGGTCGCGAGACGGTGATCGAAGGCCAGACCGGCCTTCTGGTGCCGCCCGGCGATCCGATGGCGCTGGCCGCCGCGATGGATCGCGTGCTCACGATGAGTTCCACCGAACGCGACGCGATGGCCCAGGCGGGCATGGCCCATGTGCGCGCCAATTTCACCCGCGAGCTGATGTGCCGGCGCACCCTGGCCGTCTACGAAGAAGTGCTGGCCCTGCCCGCGCCGGCGCCGACGGCCAAGGCCTGAACGGTGCTCCCCTCGGCGGGTGCCGCGCGTATCCTCGTCATCAAGCTTTCGGCGCTGGGCGATTTCGTCCAGGCCTTCGGCCCCTTCGCCGCCATTCGCGATCACCATAAGGACGCGCGCGTCACGCTGCTGACCACCGCGCCTTACGCCGATTTCGCCCGCGCGAGTCCGTGGTTCGATGTGGTCTGGGTCGACCGCCGCCCGCGGTGGTGGCAGTGGGGCGGCATAATCGATCTGCGCCGCCGCCTGCGCGCCGGCCAGTTCGAGATGGTCTACGACCTGCAGACCTCCGACCGCAGCAGTTTCTATTTCCGCCTGGCG
>CAZNZI010000838.1:0-8839 GCA_964577475.1 uncultured Rhodospirillaceae bacterium | reverse complement strand
TCCAGCTGAGGGGGATCGAGAAGCATTTTGGTGCCGTACAGGCCCTCGCCAATGTCGACCTCGATGTGCCGGCCGGTAAGGTGACGGCCCTCGTGGGGGACAATGGGGCGGGTAAGACCGTCCTGATCAAATGTATCGCCGGCATCCACGAACCGGATGCCGGCGATATCTTCTGGAAGGGGCAGCGCGTTCGCATCCACAACCCCCGCGACGCGGCTGCGCTCGGCATCGAGGTCGTCTATCAGGATCTGGCACTCTGTGACGGTCTGGACGTCGTCCAGAACATGTTCCTTGGCCGTGAGCGGCAGCGCTTGGGGATGCTCGACGAGGACAATATGGAGCGGGCGGCGGCCGCAATGCTATCCGATTTGCGTGTCACCACCATGCGTTCCATCCGCCAGGCTGTCAGCTCCCTCTCGGGCGGGCAACGGCAGTCTGTCGCCGTTGCCAAGGCGGTCATGTGGAACTCCAATCTGGTGATCCTGGACGAGCCGACGGCCGCCCTTGGCGTCGCGCAGACTAAGCAAGTGCTCGAGCTGATTCGGCGGCTGGCCGACCAAGGCCTGGCGGTGATCGTCATATCGCACAATCTGAACGACGTATTCGCCGTCGCGGACCGACTCGCGGTTCTCCACCTCGGCCGGATGGTAGCTACCGGCGAGGCCTCGAGATTCGATCGGCAGCTGGTTGTCGAATTGATGACCGTGGGTCACTCAGCGCGCTATGCGAAAGGCAGCGAGGCGCCGCCCGTTAAGAGCGAGGCCCGTCCGGCCAAGCTTGCAAGCATGCCCACCGCTCCCGCTATCAATTCAGTTCCGATAGAGCCGGAAGAAGAGATCCACGATGCCGAGAGAACACCCGCAATCGCGGGAACCACGCAAAGCCTCGGCGCCTATATACGCACGATGTGGAGCCGCCTCCTCGCGGGACAGAGCGGTGCTCTGCCAGTGGTACTGGGAGCCATCCTGATCGCCATCATCTTCCAGAGCCAGAACGGCAAATTCCTGTCGGCTGGCAATCTCGTCAATCTGTTGATTCAAGCTTCGGTATTTATGCTCATCGGCATGGGCCAAGTCTTCGTGCTCACCCTCGGCGAGATGGATCTGTCCCTCGGTTATCTGGCAGGCATCGGTGGAACGGTAGTGAGAGAGCTTGTGCAGCCGGAGATCGAGTGGCCGTGGTGGGGCGCCGTCCTGGCTGCGCTCGCCGTGACCGCCGCCCTCGGAACACTTCAAGGGACCCTGATCACACGCCGGCGCCTTCCCTCATTCATCGTCACGCTAGCGGGATTGCTCGGCTTTCAAGGTGTCATGATCGCTTTGCTCGGCACCGGCGGCACGATTCCCATTGCCGACGAAACGATCAACGATTTTGCGAATGGGACATTGAGCCGCGGCAGTGGATGGTTTCTGGCGGTCTTTGTGGTGGGTATCTACGCCGTCCTTACGATGATCCAACGTCGGCGCCGGCAGAACAGCGGTCTGAAGGTACCCCCTGCACCATTGACGGCGATGCAGGTGGCTTTGGCCGCAGCGATCGGCGTTACCGTGGTGTTGGTCTGCAATGCCGACCGGGGCGTACCTGCTTTCCCATTGAACGGTATGCCGCAGGTGGTTCCGATCGTCCTCCTCGTTCTCGTCGTCTGGTCCATCGTCCTTGGGCGTACGCGCTTCGGCCGGTACATCTATGCTATCGGAAGCAATGCTGAGGCTGCGCGGCGCGCCGGCATTAAACTCGCTTTGATCCGAACCGCGGCTTTCGCGCTCGCGGGGATGACTGCCGGCATAGGCGGCGTGGTCTACGCCTCGCGCTTGCGCTCGATCTCGACCAGCTTCGACGGCGGTACGATCGTGCTCTACACGGTGGCAACTGCAGTGATCGGCGGCACCAGCCTGTTCGGAGGCCGCGGTCATCCAATTCACCCGGTTCTCGGCGGCGTGGTCATCGCGGCCATCGTCAATGGCATGGCTTTGCTTGGCCTTGGTGCTGCGATTCAGCTCATGGCCACGGCGTTGGTTCTGCTGGCCTCGATCACTGTCGATGTGGTCGTGCGCCGGCGCGGGGAGACTAGCCGCTGAGCTTTAAATAGAATCGAGCAACCTGCCTTGAGCAAGAGCAGTCGCAATTTCGAGTCAGCCCCTTGTCTGGCCCTCGCCGGCGAAGAAAGCGCTGGCGTTTTCCGCACACTTTGTCATCGCCTCGACATACTTGGCGCCTATCAGTTCGAGCATGTCCCGTTGACATGCGAAGAGGTCCTCCGGGCTTTTCGCAGAAATCATGCGTTGGACGATGCTCGTGCCTTGCTCGAATTCAGTGTCGAGGCGTTTGATTGCGTCCTGGCCGATACGAGCCGCGGACGTCACCATCTGATGCTGAATCCGGCGGAAGTCCTCCGTCGCAAAGGCGCCGGGCATCAGGAAGGGCCATGGTGCCTGGGACGCGCCGCCTTCCACTTTGCTCTTAGAAGTCTCTTTACTCATGGCTTCTCCTCCGCCAGTGCGCAGCGATTTGGCAAACTGCGCGACGTTCGCGCTCCGGTTGCCGCCTGAGGGCAAAGTCTAAACATGACGCCAGCCTCTGCATTGACGTGCATCAAGGTAGTCGGCCCCAGAAAATGATGGGCTTAGAGCTTGGCTTCGTGATCGATAGGACCGGCGATATGCTTACGATCGAGGACTGCATCGCGATGAGCGATCTCACCCAAGAGGAAGTGGACGCGATCGCCGAACACGAGCATTTGCCAGAAATGATCGCCGTCGAATTGGGCGCATATCTCATTCATCGGCCGGACGGCAGCAAGGCGATCAGCCGCATGATCTTGGAGGATATTGCCCATGCGCGAGCCGAACGCAATCATCTGCACTCAGCGAAGCTGGGCCTTGTTTTGCGGGCGTTCGTCGAGCGTTACGGTCCCTCGGCCTCAGCCCATAAATTTCCTGTTCGGTCGCCGCCCAACGAACCCTGAAGGGCTTCTTTGAGCGTCTGGCGCTTCCGGTTGACTTAGATCAACGATCACCGTGAAGCAATTTCAATACTCTGTTGTATGGGCCACGGCTGTGGTCCTCGGCTTGCCGTCCGGCGAGTCCGGCAAGGTGATGGAGTGCAACATGGATAGACGGATTGCTCCTATCGGTTTGCGATTTGCTGGCGCAGTCTATGTGGCACTTGCGACGGCCTTTTTCGGCTCCGCTCATGCCGCCGATCAGGACAAGATGGCCGCCATGCACGATAACATGGGCGTTCACGGGAAGGCCGATGCGAGCTTCACCCTGCGGACGGGCATCGCTGACGGGAAGATGGTTTTCATCGGCCGTGGTGGCGCGATCGACGGCAAGGTCAATCCCGATCTCGCAGTCCACGAGGGCGACCAGGTCGAGGTCACCTTGATCAACGGCGAAGGCGCGGAGCACGACATTGTGTTTCCGGACTTCCACGCGGGTTCGCCGCACGTGATGGGGCGCGGCGCCAGCGTCACCGTGTCATTCCGTGTCGGCAGCGCCGGGTCGTTCGAGTATTTCTGCGATCTGCCCGGTCATCGCGAGGCCGGCATGGAAGGCCATGTGAAAGTCGAGTTGGCGCCGGCAACCGCTGCCGCGCCCGAGGGCGTCAGCATCGCCCGCGACCCGACCGACATTCCCGCTCCGGTCGGCGACCGCGCGCCGACCACCGTGCATGTCGATCTCGAATCGGTCGAGCGCGTCGCGCGGTTGGACGCGCACACGACCTACAATTTCTGGACCTTCAACGGCAAGATTCCCGGGCCGATGATCCGCGTCCGCGTCGGCGACACGGTCGAGCTGCATCTGAAGAACGACAAGAACGACATGATGCCGCACTCGGTCGACCTGCATGCCGTCAACGGCACAGGCGGTGGCGCGGCGCTGACGGAGGTAATGCCGGGTGAGGAGAAGGGATTCATCTTCAAGGCGCTGACGCCCGGCCTGTTTGTCTATCACTGCGCCACGCCCATGGTGGCCAACCACATCTCGAACGGGATGTATGGGCTGATCCTGGTTGAACCGGCCGGTGGCCTGCCCAAGGTCGATCATGAGTTCTACATCATGCAGGGCGAGCTCTACACCAACGCGCCGTTCGGGACCGCGGGCCTGCAGGAGATGAACATCGACAAGCTGCTCGATGAGCATCCCGACTACTTCACCTTCAATGGTTCGGTTGGCGCGCTGACCACCGAGCACCCGCTTCACGCCAAAGTCGGCGAGTCGATCCGCATTTTCTTCGGTGTCGGTGGTCCGAACTTCACTTCGTCATTCCATGTCATCGGCCAGATCTTTGACCGGGCCTGGGAAGACGGTGCGATCAGCGGTGCACCGCTTATGGGTGCCCAGACGGTCTCGACACCGCCGGGCAGCGCGCTGATGGCCGAGTTCACCGCCAAGGTGCCCGGTAAGTTCACCATCGTCGATCATGCGCTGTCGCGACTTGAGAAGGGTCTTGCGGGATCGCTGATCGTCGACGGTCCGGCGCAGCCCGACCTCTACCGGCCGGTCGCGCCAGCAAGCGGTGCAAAGCATTCCCGCCTCGACCGGCTGGGCGGCACGTTGCTCGGTTGGGGTGCCGATGCTGAACGTAGTCTGTACCACGCCTTGCATAGTGTCCACCTGATCTCGAGCGCCGAAGCCGCTGAACTCGAGGCCACACCGATCTGCGCCGTGCGCATGGCCGATTGAGGAGGAAGATGATGATGGGACGTTTTCTGGTGCATCTCGTCGTGCTCAGCGTCGCCCTATCGGGGAACGCCTGGGCGGATTGCACACTGGCGCCCGATGCTCAGGCCGGAAAGTCAGCCGCGAACGCGTGCAGGGCTTGCCACGTGTTCGAAGCGGACAAACCATCGCGGGTGACCGGGCCGAACCTGCACGATGTCTATGGTTCGACCGCCGGTAGTCGCGCCGACTTCACGCGCTATTCGGAAGGCATGCTGGGTGCCAAGGCCAAGGGCATTTCTTGGAATGACGAAACGCTCTCCGACTATCTCACCGATCCCAAAGCCTTTCTCGACAAGACCAACGGGAAAGATGTGCCGCACAATATGGCCTTCAAACTTGCCGACGAACAAAAGCGAAAGGATGTGGTCGCATTCCTCAAAGCCATCAAGGGCAAGGCGGAATGTAACTGAGTGTTTTCGGGCGCCAACACATCCCGTAAGCGTTAGGAGGTTCAGCCATGAACGCGTTCAAGACCTTCGCGACCGTAGCGGCCCTTGCTGCCAGCATGGTGGCCACCGGTACTGTCATCGCCGGCGATCGAACACTGCCACAAAGCTCGTGGTCCATGCCGATGATGGGAACTTGGGGGCCGCGAGGCATGGCCGGCTACGGTCCCATGGGCCCCGGGATGATGGGCTACGGTGGTGCTGGACCCTGGATGATGGAATCTGCGAGTGGTGTCCAGGCGATGTGTGGCGCGATGGCGAGTCACCTCGAAGGCCGCCTCGCCTATATCAAGGCAGAGCTGAAAATCACCGCCGACCAAGAACCGCTGTGGAAGGCCTATGCTACCGCGGCGCAGGACGACGCCAACACCATCCTCGGCCGCTGCACCACGATGATGGGTCACGCCGGCGGAGCCAATTTAAGTTTGCCAGATCGTCTAGACCTGCATGAGCAGCTCATGTCGGCACAGCTCGACTCTATGCGAACCATACACAAGTCCTTGAAGCCTCTCTATGGGGCTCTGAGCGAGACGCAGAAGAAAGCCGCCAACGAGCTGTTCTGGGGACCAATGGGAATGATGTGAGGGCGATCGCGAGGCTCGGATTCGACGGGGATATCCCTGAGCGCCGCGGCGTTCCTCGCTCCGACTGTCGACATGCTGCGGCATCTCATCCTGATGTGCTTTGACAAAAGTCAAGGACGGTGGCCGCCACCCGCTCGATGATAAGAGGCGGAACCCAAGAGGGATGAGCGATGTCCTTTCTTCGAGCAGGATTTGCCGCTGTCTTAGCGGCCTGGCTCAACCTTCAATATGTCAGTGGCGTGCAAGCGCAGGACATCAACACGGGCAGGGAGATTGCCCAATCGCGGTGTAGCAACTGCCACGTGATCGATACTAAGCAGTACAAAGGCGTCGACATCGTACCGACCTTCCCGTCGATCGCGAGACTGCCTTCGACGACGGAGGCGTCACTTTTTGTTTTTCTCAGTACGCCGCATGCAGAGATGCCGAACTTCGTTCTGAGCCGTCAGCAGATCCGTGATGTATCGGCATACATCCTAAGTTTGCGGTCCACCAATACCCCGTGACCGCCATGTTCGAGAAGGCACGAGACATCGCTTCGAACGACCGCCAAGCTCAGTTGGCTCGGATTGATCAGCTGATTGCCGAGGGGGACCGCCGTATCGAGCAGCAGCGACGGATCGTATCTCAAATTGTCGACGAAGAGGGCGATCCGACGGCTGCCATAACTTTGCTTAAAGCTTTGGAAGATGCGCAGAACGCGCGCCTCTTCCAGCGCAGCCACATTTCAAATCTATGCGGCTGGCTTTGACTCGCGAACAGGCTGTCCCGCGCCTCGTCAGCAGCGTTGGTGGATATTGAGATGAACGATTCGAACGATCGATACAGGGGACTCACGGCAAGGGAAGCCGCTGGTCGACTGGCGGCTGAGGGCTTCAATGAACTGCCGGCGCGGGATCGCCGCACGCCGATCCGAATCATTGCCGAGGTCGTCACCGAGCCTATGTTCGGTCTGCTCCTGGCCGGTGGAGCACTGTACCTCATACTTGGCGACTTCCAGGAAGCGGTGATGCTCATCGCATTTGCTGGGCTGTCGGTGACGATAACGGTTGTCCAGGAAAGCCGCAGCGAGCGGGTGCTCGAAGCTTTGCGGGATTTCAGCAGTCCTCGTGCCCTGGTTATACGTGACGGAGCGCCGGTTCGAGTCGCCGGTCGTGAAATCGTTCGTGGCGACATCGTCGTTCTCACCGAAGGCGATCGCGTGGCTGCCGATGGCACGATGTTGTCGGGTCAAGATCTTCTGGTCGACGAATCGCTGCTCACCGGTGAGGCGATGCCCGTGCGCAAGGTTAGCGACACCGGCATGACCATGGCAAAGCCAGGGGGAGACGATACCTCCAGCGTCTATTCGGGAACCTTGGTTGTTCGCGGGCGGGGCTTCATCGAAGTCCTGGCCACAGGGGGAAATACGGAAATTGGGCGCATTGGGCGCTCGCTCGCCAAGATCGAGCCCGAACCGACGCCCCTGAGTGTGCAGACGCGGAGGTTGGTCCGGATATTTGCTATTTTTGGAATCGGCGCCAGCGTAGCCGCCGTGATCTTGTATGGCGTGGTCCGCGGCTCATGGCTCGACGGCTTGCTCGGCGGTATCGCGTTGAGCATGTCGATGCTGCCTGAAGAATTTCCGCTCGTGCTCGCCGTGTTCATGGTGATGGGCGTCTGGCGCATTTCTCGCGTGCGTGTCCTAACCCGGCGAGCGGCCACGATCGAAACCCTGGGAGCCGCGACCGTCTTGTGTTCCGACAAAACCGGCACCCTGACTCAGAATCGGATGATGGTCGCGGAGCTTCGAACCATGGATACCGTTTGGCGGCCGGTGGCGACCGCAGGAACGGCGATGCCCGAGACGATCAGGCAGTTGGCCATGGCGAGCATTCTTGCGAGCCCTCCGCAGCCAACGGATCCTATGGACATTGCCGTGCACGCGCTGCCATGCGCCGATCTGGCGCACATTGAAGTCAAGGGCTGGTCCTTAGAACGGACATATGGCTTAAGACCCGAACTGCTCGCGATGTCTCTGGTGTGGAGCACGGGTGCTGGGAGTTCAAAGATCGTGGCTTCCAAAGGTGCACCCGAGGCTATCGCGTCGTTGTGCCATCTGGGCACCGACGGTATCGCCGAAGTCCGCCGGATGGTCGATGCGATGGCATCAGCGGGTCTGCGTGTCCTTGGGGTTGCGCGGGCGGAATTCAGAGGAGATAACCTCCCCGATACCCAAGCAGGTTTCTCATTCCAATTTCTCGGCCTAGTCGGCTTTCACGATCCTCTCCGGGCGAATGCATCGGCGGCAGTCAACGAATGCAAGACGGCCGGCATCCGCGTTGTCATGATTACCGGCGACTACCCCGCAACAGCACGCGCGATTGCAGCAGAAGCCGGCATCGACAGTGAGCGAGTCGTGAGCGGGGACGAAATCACGGTCATGAGCGACGAGGCATTGCGGCTCTGCGTGAAGTCGGTCTCGGTGTTCGCCCGCGTTATGCCAGAGCAAAAGCTCCGCATCGTGACAGCGCTCAAGGGGAACGGCGAAATCGTCGCTATGACGGGCGATGGGGTGAACGACGCACCTTCGCTGAAAGCTGCCCATATCGGCGTAGCGATGGGTGGGCGCGGAACCGATGTGGCCCGCGAAGCGGCGTCGATTGTCCTGCTCGATGACGACTTCTCGTCTTTGGTCCGCACCATCCGTCTGGGCCGGCGGATCTACGATAACATCCTTAAGGCGTTCGCCTACATTTTGGCTGTGCATATCCCTATCGCAGGTCTGTCGCTTTTGCCGCTGGTGACCGGCTGGCCGCTCATCCTCGGGCCGATTCACATCGCCTTCATAGAGATGATCATCGATCCGGTCTGCTCAATCGTATTCGAGGTGGAACGGGAGGAAGACGACATCATGCGCCGACCGCCCAGGAGTCCGTCACAGTCTCTCTTTTCGTCGACCTTGATCGGGTGGGGGCTGTTTCAAGGCCTCTTGGCTTTTGCTGCCGTCGGAGGCACAGTCGTCCTGGGGATGTCGCGCAATATGCCGGAGGACGAATTGCGGGCTCTCGCTTTCGTATCTTTGATCGCGACGATCGTCGGA
>CAZNZI010000837.1:0-2073 GCA_964577475.1 uncultured Rhodospirillaceae bacterium | reverse complement strand
ATGCGCCCGCAGATGGTCCTGTGCGCGCGACAGTGTTTCCGCGCCGGCCGTTGCCTGCGGGGGCAGGCCCGCCAGGGTCTTGGCCATCACGTTGCGGTTGGTTTCGTCACGGATGAACGTCCCGAAATCATCGGCCGAGCGGCGCACGCCGTCGCGCATGTTGCGGTAGGTGAAGGCCGAACGCAGCCGTCCCACCGGATCGCGCAGGAACGTGACAAGTTCGGGCTGGCCGGTCAGCGCCGCGTGGGCGCCGAAGGGCAGATGGGACGAGACGAATGCATAGGGAATGCCCTGCCAGCGCTCGAGGGCGTCCTGCTCATCGATACGGCCGACGCGCGGTCCCGCCGATTTCGCCGCCTTGGCCAGGTGGTTCCAGGCGAATTGCGCGGCCGAATGGAGCGACATGCCGGCGCATTTGGGCAGATGATAGAAGAAGGTGGGTGTGACCGACGCGGTGAGCGCATGCCGCGCGCGAAAGAACCTGGCTTGGCCCGCCATCGCGCGTTCTTATTCGTCGTCCGGCGCGTCCGGGTCGTCGAGGTCGAGATGCACCCGCTGGGCCGACTGGATTGCGCCCGCGCCCTTGTTCTTCCCCTTGGCCGCCGTGCCGAGATCCTCGACCGCCAGCCGGTCTTCGGTCTTCTCCAGCAATTTCGCGACCCGTTCGAGCAGCAGCTTGGGATCGACCGGTTTGGCGATGTAGTCCTCGGCGCCCAATTCAACGGCTTCCTCGTCGCTGGCGCGCTGGGTCTTGCCGGTCAGCATCATCACCGGGATCGCGGCGGTGCCGTCCTTGTCCTTGAGGTGACGCAGCACTTCGGGTCCGTCCATCCGCGGCATGATCGAGTCGAGCACGATCAGATCGATATAGAGGCCGGGGATGCGGTAAAGCGCGGCTTCGCCGTCATCGGCGGTGATCACGTGATAGCCGCCGCGCTTCAGCGTGGCCGAAATCTGTTTGAGCGAGATGCGGTCGTCGTCGACCACCATGATCGTACGCGCGGGCGGCGCCTTCTTCTGGCTCGACTGTGTCGCCTGCCTTGCCACGATCCACCTCGCCGGTTGTGCGGCCCGCCCCGCCGGGCTTTGGTACGGCGGTTGGGATGGTTCCCGAATAGCCCGTAATTTCAATAGACTATCCAAAATCGGGCCGGCCGGTCAACTGGTCGTGGGGCGTCAAACCATTGCCGCCGGCGGGCGCGAAAACCCGTGAATCGCTTGGCGCACCGGCTTTGCTTCCTGTATCAAGACCCTGGGCAGCACGCGCTGCATGGGGAAACGCCTGAATGGCCGGGCTTCACGACACCGTCACCATCGTGGTGGGTGACAGCAATCCGAGTCTGTGCGACGCGATTCGGGACACGTTTGTCGACGAAGGCCTGACCAACGTCCTGACCTGCGCGACCACCGACGCCCTGGTCGATGCGATCACGGATACCTTCGTCGACCTGATCGTGATCGACCAGACCCTGCTGGGCCCGCAGCCGCAAGACCTGATCCAGCGCATCCGCCGCAACGCGGTCACCCGCAATCCCTTCGTCGCCATCGTCGCGACGATCAGCACCAACGCCTTGTCCGCGACGAAATCGGTGTGGGACTCGGGCGTCGACTATGTGGTGGTCAAGCCGCTGACGGTGGATGTGCTGTTCGCGCGCGTCTCGCAGCTTGCCAAGACGCGCGAGTCCTTCGTCGTTTCGGCCCGCTATATCGGCCCGACCCGCCGCCAGACCGGCCGGCCCAACGAGCGCGACGTGATCCTGCACGAAACGCCCAATTCGCTGCGCGCCCGCCTGATCGAAGGCGTCGACAATATCGAGATCGAGGCGATGATCGCCGAGGCCGCCGCGGCGCTGGGCAACGACCGCTTCGATGCCACCGCGCAGGAGATCGATCTCCTGGTGGCCGGCGTCGCCGATTTCTACACCAACGGCGGATCGCAGGAGGATACGCGGGTCAAGCTGCGCCGCCTGATCGGCGTGGCCGAGGTCTGGCGCACCGACCACGACGGCCCGACGAAGACGATCATCCTTGACCTGTCGGAGATGATCACCGTGCTCGCCAAGCGCGTGCTCG
>CAZNZI010000836.1:0-12874 GCA_964577475.1 uncultured Rhodospirillaceae bacterium | reverse complement strand
GAGATGCGCAGCTTGGTGAGATAGACCAGCGCGCCGACCATGCCGCAGCCGAAAGCCGAGACGACATAGACGCCGAACTTCACCCGCCGCACATTGACGCCGAGGCTGCGCGAGGCGGTTTCGGAGTCGCGGATGGCCGTCAGCGCGAGGCCGAGACGCGAACGCAGCAGCCAATAGACGCCCATCACCGAGCCGGCGCCGAGGATGATCGCGATCCAGAGCGAGAGCGAGTCCCGCGTCCAGGCGCTGTAGCCGGTCATCGCCGAGGTGAGGCTGGTCCCCGTCCCCGCCCCCAGCCAGATGATATTGGCGAAGGTGAGCCGGAACACCTCGGCGACCACCCAGGTGCCGACCGCGAAATAGGCGCCCCTCAGGCGGAACACGAGCAGCGCCGTGGGGACCGCGACCGCCGCCGCGATGAGGCCGGCGATGGGGACCGAGAGGAACGGGTTGACGCCCAGCTTCATCGCCAGAAGCACCAGCATATAGCCGCCGATGCCGACGAAGCCCTGCTGGCCGATCGAGACCATGCCGCCGAAACCGGCCATCAGGTTCCACATCTCGGCCAGCGCCAGAAAGTAGAGGAACTCCACCAGCGAGCGCATGTCGGCGCGTTCGCCCCACCAGGGCATCGTGACCAGCGCCAGCAGGAGCACCGCGCCGAGCACACCGCCGAGGCGGCTGGTGCTGGTGCCTCGGATGATTTGGGCTTTCTCGCTCATACGCCGCGCGTCCGTGGGAAGAGGCCCTGCGGCCGGACCATCAGGATCGCCAGGAAGGCCAGATGGCCGAACAGCTGGCCGAGGCCGACCTGGATCGAGAAGCCGATCGACTGAGAAACGCCCAGGATCACGCCGCCGATCAGCGTGCCCCAGGGCGAGCCCATGCCGCCGATGATGACCGACTCGAAGGCGAAGATCAGCCGCGCCGGGCCACCGGCCGGATCGAAGGTGGTGCGGATCGCCATCAGCACGCCGGCAATGGCGACGATGGCCATCGCGATCGCCATGGCAAGCCCGTAGATCTGCCGCGTGTCGATGCCCATCAGCTTCGAGGTATTGATGTCGTCCGAAGTGGCGCGGAAGGCGAGCCCGAGGCGCGAGCGCGCGAGCAGCGTCTGCAATCCGCCGATCACGATCAGCGCCGCCGCGAGTGTCACGAGCGAGAGCCAGCCCACGGCCAGGCCGCCGCCGATGGGGAGGCTCGCGGTGACCAGCGCGCCGCCCGGCAGACTTTTCGTATCGGCCGAGAAGATCTCCAGCAACACGTTCTGCAGGACGACCGAAAGACCGAAGGTGACCAGCAGCGGCGGCATGATGTCGTCGCCCAGCACGCGGTTGAGCAGGCCGCGCTGGAGCAGATAGCCGACCACCGCCATGACGATCGCGACCAGCGGGAGCGCCACCAGCGGCGATACGCCCAGGCTCTGGGTCAGTACCAAAGCGAGATAGGCGCTCAGCACGATGAAGTCGCCATGGGCCAGGTTCACCATGCGCATGATGCCGAAGGCGAGCGAGAGGCCGCTGGCAAACAGGGCATAGAGCCCGCCCAACAACGCCCCTTGCAGAACGACGTCCACCCACTGCATCACGAATTCCCGAAATAGGCGGCGGCGACCCGCTCGCGCGTCAGGTCCTGGGGCCGGCCCGCCAGCATCACGCGGCCCTCTTGCAGGCAATAGACCTGATCGGCCATCGCCATCGCCTGGCCGATATCCTGTTCGATCACCAGCAGCGACACGCCCTCGGCCGCGACACCCGGCAGCGCCTTGTAGAGCTCGCGCACGGCCACAGGCGCCAGGCCCAGCGAAATCTCGTCGCACAGCATCAGGCGGGGGTTCGACATCAGCGCGCGGCCGATCGCCGCCATCTGCTGTTCGCCGCCCGACATCGAAGTGGCCGGCTGATGCCGCCGCTCGGAGAGGCGCGGGAACAGCGCGTAGATACGCTCGAGCGTCCAGGGCCCTGGCCGGCCGCGATAGGCGCCGACACGTAGGTTCTCCTCGACCGAGAGGCTCGGGAACAGCTTGCGGCCCTCGGGTACCATGGCGATGCCTTGGGCCACGATATCGTGCGTGGATTTCCCGCCGATCGGCGTACCGTCAAACGTGATCGCCTCTGGCACCGCCGCCAGCAGGCCCATGATGCTGCGCAGCAGAGTCGTCTTCCCGGCCCCGTTGGCGCCGATCACGGCGGCCGTCTGGCCCTGTTCGATCGCGAGATCGACGCCGAACAGCGCCTGGAAGTCGCCATAGAACGCCTTGAGGCTATGAACCGCGAGCAGGCTCATTCGACCGCGATGCCCATATAGGTTTCCTGCACCGCCGGGCTCGCCTTCACCTCCGCGGGATTGCCCTGCTGAAGCAGCTTGCCGAACACCACCACGGCGAGGCGGTCCACCACGGCGGTCAGCGCATGCACGATGTGCTCGATCCAGATGATCGAGATGCCGCGGGTGCGGATGTCCTTGATCGTCGCGATCAGGTCGTGCACCTCGTGCTCGGTCAGCCCGCCCGCGATCTCATCGAGCAGCAGCACCTTGGGCCGCGTCGCCAGCGCGCGCGCGAGTTCGAGGCGCTTGCGGTCGAGCAGCGGCAGAGTCCCCGCCAGCCGGTTGGCATGCTGCACCAGGCCCGTGCGCTTCAGGATATCGAGGCATTCGTCGGCCGCCTCGGCCTCGCTGCGGCCGGTGCCGAAGGTGCCGCCGACCAGGACATTCTCGAACACGGTCATCCCGCCGAAGGGATGCGGGATCTGGTAGGAGCGGCCGATCCCGGCGCGGCAGCGCGTCTCGGGCGGATCGGCGGAAATGTCGAAACCGGCAAAGATCACCTGCCCGGTATCGGGCCTTATGTCGCCGGTGATCAGGTTGAACATGGTGGTCTTGCCCGCACCATTCGGGCCGATCACACCCAGCGCCTCGCCCTCGTCGAGGGTGAGCGTCAGCCCGTCGACCGCCTTCAGCGCGCCGAAGCGTTTATGCAGGCCGTCGAGGCGCAGGAGTTCGGGCATGGGGTACTGATACCGATTCGCTTAAACACCTCTATCGTCACTCCCGCGAAGGCGGGAGTCCAGGGGCCACACGGGAAACGGCCCTGGATGCCCGCCTTCGCGCGCATGACGAAGAATGGGTGGAGCGTCAGATCCGCACCACACCAAAGTTTACTTACGCGAACTGCTCGACCTTGCCGCCCGTCGGGATGTTCGGGTTGGCCTTGTTCTCGACGATGACGAGGTCGTATTTGTGCTTGCCGCCCAGACGCCATTGGCCGCCGACCAGCGGGGTCTTGGAGACGTTCTTGAACGGACCCTGCCCGCCCCACTTCACATGGCCGACAATGGTGTCGAGGTCGGTCTTGGTCAGCGCGTCGAGCACCGAAGCGCGGTCGCCCGGGCCGGACGAACGCTTGAACACGTCGGCAGCGATTTCGATCAGCGAATGGGCGAAACCAATCGGCTGGGTCCACTGCTTCTTGGTCGCGGCCTCGTAAGCGTCAGCCAGTTGCTTGCTGCTCTGGCCGGTGAGCGACGACTTGAACGGATGGTTCGGCGTCCACCACACCTCGGTCGAGATGTTGTTGCCGGTATCACCCAGCGACTCGATCACGATCGGGAACAAGAGTGCCTTGCCGACCGACATCACCTTCGGCTTGAAGCCCTGCTGGGCCGCCTGGGTCCAGAAGGTCTTGATGTCCGGCGGGATCACCACACCGGTCACGATCTCGCACTTGGCGTCCTTGAACGCATTGATCTGGGCACCGAAGTTGTCGTTCATGTTCTGGTAACGGCCCGGATCGATCAGCTTGTAGCCCTTCTCGCCGAGCGGACCGGGAAAGCCGTGTTCCTTGTCGCCCCAGGCATTGCCGTCGCCGTCATTGGGGAACAGGCCGCCCACCGTCTTATTGGTGCTGACTTGGTCCCACATATTGGTGAAGACACCGATGATGTCTTCCAGGCCCCAGAAGTAGTGATAGGTGTATTTGAAGCCCGTGTCCGGCTTGCCGCCACGCGCGAAGAACCAGGGCTGCCACGGCGCCACGGTCGAGACGCAAGGCACTTCGTTCAACTCGCACTGATCCGAAACCGGATTGGTGGTTTCGGGAGTCGAGGCCACCAGCATCAGGTCGACCTTGTCCTTCAGGATCAGGTCGGCCGCCACTTCCGCGGCGCGGTTCGGATTGGACTGGCTGTCCTTGATGTAGATGTTGACCTTGACGTTCTTGCCGCCGACCTTCACGCCCTTGGCGAGCAGATCGCCGGCCGTCTGAATGACGAAGCTGTCCGCTTCGCCGAACGGCGCCAGCGGGCCGGTCTGCGGCGTGACATAGCCGATCTTGAATTCCTTTTCCGCGGCCACCGCCGGAAAGCTGAGGCCCGAGACGGCAACGGCTGCGCCGCCCGCCTGCAACACGCGACGGCGCGAAACCGTCGTGGAAATCTTCTTGGTCATAACAGTCCCTCCTCCCAAGAACGTTGAACTACCCCATCACCCTAAATTCGTCAGCCGGCCAGACTTCACCCGGGCCGTCGCCCGTTGAAGGCATCGTCCAGCAGCTTGTGGATCGCGGCCTTTTCCAAAGGACGCGGATTCGGATATGGCGCCTTCAGTGCGATCTCCGTCGCCCGGTCTATGTCTTCAGCGCGCATACCCACATCGGCCAGTGCCATCTTGGCGCCGCACGATTTCGCAAGATCGTAGATGGCCCCGGGCACATCCTTGGCCGAAGCGAGATTGAGCGCCCGCGCCGCCCGCGCCATGGCGTCTGGGGCAGCGGCGGCGTTATAGGCGGTCGCATGAGGCAGCACGATCGTATGGATTTCCGCATGCGGCAGGTTGAAGCCGCCCAGCGTGTGGCAGATCTTGTGGTGCAGCGCCATCGACGTCGCGCCCAGCACCGTGCCCGCCAGCCACGCGCCGTACAGCGTGTCCGACCGCGCATCCATATCGGTGGGCGATTGGGTCGCTTTCTTCAGGCTGCGCGCCACGGCGCGAATGCCGTCTTCCGCCATCATCGAGATGATCGGGTTGCCGTCATGGGCATAGAGCGCTTCGATGCAATGGGCGATCGCATTCATGCCGCTGGCCGCCGTGGTATCGGCGGGCAGCGTCGTCAGCAACGAGGGGTCATAGATCACCGTGCGCGGCAGAACCTTCTGGTCGCGGCCCGTGGTCTTGATGCCGTTCTCGGTCATGCCCCAGATCGGCGTCATCTCCGATCCGGCATAGGTGGTCGGCACGGCGACGATCGGCGTGCCCAGTTCCAGCGCGATGGCTTTGGCGAGCCCCGTGGTCGAACCGCCACCCACGGCAATCGTGCCGTCGACGCCCAGGCGCTTCACCTCTTCGCGCGCGGCCTTAGCCGTCTCGACCGGCACATGCATCACGGCTTTGTCGTAGACACCGACGCTGAGATCGCCAAGGCGCTTGGCGATATCTTCCGCCTGCTCCTTCTGCGGCGGCGTGGCGAGCACCAGCGCCCGCTTGATCCCCAGCCGCCTCACTTCCTCAGGCAGCTTGTCGAGACTGCCGACACCGAACACCACGCGCCCCGGCAGGGCGCTATAGGTGAAGGAGAGGGTCATGCGTGGAGGCCGTGCGACAGCGGAAAGGCTGTGCGTGAAATACCCCCCACCCTGCCCTCCCCCTCAAGGGGGGAGGGTGAGTGGTGTGGCAGAGCGAAGCCGCTTCCCGATTCCTTCCCCCCTTGAGGGGGAAGGTTAGGATGGGGGGTAGCGATCGCAGAGCGAATCATTCCGCCGCCTCGGCATGCGCCTGCTTGGTCCGCGCGTGCAGATCGCGCAGCACGGCAAGCTCGGATGCAGTCGGAACCGGCGTCATCGCCAACTGATCGGCCACTTTCAGCGCCCAGCCGGTCGCCGCCTTCACCTGATCGACGGTGACGCCGGGGTGGATGCTGGTCAGAGTCAGTTCCTTGCTGACCGGATCGGGCGTCATGATGCCCAGATCGGTGATGACACGGGTCGGCCCCTTGCCCGGGATGTGAAACTTGTCGCGGCTGTTGCCGCCTTCGTAGAAGCCCACCGAGGTGACGAAGTCGATCTTCTCGACGAAGGCGCGCTTCGACTGGCGCAGCATGATGAAGACTTCCTTGGCCGAGGTCGCGATCTCGGATGCGCCCCCTGCCCCCGGCAGCCGCACGGTCGGCTTGTTATAGTCGCCCACCACGGTCGTGTTGATGTTGCCGTATTTGTCGAGCTGGGCTGCGGCCAGAAAGCCGACATCGATGCGCCCGCCCTGGAGCCAGTAGCGGAACATTTCCGGCACCGACACCACCGTCATCGCCGTCTCGGCCAATTCGCCGTCACCGATCGAGAGCGGCAGCACATCGGGCTTCGAGCCGATGGTGCCCGACTCATAGATCAACACCACTTCGGGCGCATGGGTCAGCCGCGCGAGATTGGCCGCCGCGCTGGGCAGGCCGATGCCGACGAAACAGACCGTGCCGTTCTGCAACTGGCGCGCGGCCTCCACCGTCATCATTTCATCGGGCGTGTACTCAGCCATGGGCCACCGCCTTCGCCGGAGAGGGACATTCGATTACATTGTCCTTCATCCATTTGAGGAAGGGCTCGCGCTCACGCGCGATTCCGTCCCAGCGCTGATAGAAGGCGTTGTCGCGCGCGTAATAGCCATGGGCGTAGGATGGCGCCGCGCCCTTCGGCACGCAGGCCACCGCGCTCACCACCCAGGAGGGCAGCACCACGGCATTGGGCGGCGCTTCAAGATCGTCGACGATCTCCTCGACGGTGACGATCGAGCGCTTGGCGGCCAGTACGGCCTCCTTCTGCACGCCGACGATGCCCCAGATCAGGACATTGCCCTGCCTGTCGGCCTTCTGCGCATGGATCACCGCCACATCGGGACGGATCGCCGGCACCGCGGCCAGCTTCTCGCCGGTGAAGGGACAGTCGATCCATTTGATGTTGGGATTGTACTTGGCGAGGTCGCTGCCGAGATAGCCGCGCATCGGCGCAAAGGGCAGTCCCGAGGCACCCGCGGCATAGGCCGAGGCCATCGCCGCATGCCCGTGTTCCTCGTAGTCGATCTTGTGCGGCCAGCCGTTCTCGATCGAATCGCGGAAGCGATGCAGCGAGCCCACGCCTGGGTTTCCGCCCCAGGAGAAGATCAGCTTCTTCACGCAGCCCATGCCGATCAACTGATCGTAGATCAGGTCGGGCGTCATGCGGATGACGGTCAGGTCTTTCTTCTTCTGGCGGATCACTTCGTGACCCGCCGCCATCGGAATCAGATGGGTGAAGCCTTCGAAGGCGACGAAGTCGCCGTCGTGGATGTTCTCCGCTACCGCCGCCGCAAGGCTGGTGATCTTGGCCATGGCTCAGCGCGGATAGAACGGCGGGATCTGGGCGTCGACATTGACCCACACCGATTTCGCTTCGGTGTAGTCATGCATCGCTTCGAAGCCCATTTCGCGGCCATAGCCCGAGCCGCGCACGCCGCCGAAGGGCGAGCCCGGATTGACGCGCTTGTAGCAGTTGATCCAGACCATGCCGCTGACCATGTTGCGCGCCATGCGATGGGCGCGCGGCAGATTCTGGGTCCAGAGGCCGCCGCCCAACCCGTATTCGGTCGCGTTGGCGATCCCCAGCACCTCTTCCTCGTCCTTGAAGGTCGAGACGGTGACGAAGGGGCCGAACACTTCCTCCTGGCAGACGCGGTCGGTGTATTTCGCGCGCACCACGGTCGGTTCGACGTAATAGCCCTTCGCCAATTCTTCCTTCTGCGGCGAACGGCCGCCGAGCAGAATCTCTCCGCCCTCGTCCCGCGCCACCTTGCAATAGGCGAGCACGCGGTCGCGATGGAGTGCCGAGGTCAGCGGGCCCATCTCGGTCGCCGCATCGAGCGGATTGCCGATCTTGATCGAGCCGGCCAGCTTCAGGAACTTGTCGAGGAATTCGTCGGCGATCTTTTCATGCAGCAGCAGGCGCGAACCGGCGATGCAAGCCTGGCCCTGGTTATGGAAGATCGCGAAGGCCGACCCGCCGACGGCGGCCGGGATGATCGCGTCCTCGAATACGATATTGGCGCCCTTCCCACCCAGTTCCATCTGAAGGCGCTTCAGGTTGCCGGCCGAGGCCTGTACGACCTTGCGGCCTGTCGCGGTCGAACCGGTGAAGGCGACCTTGTGGATGCCGGGATGCTCGGCGATGCGCTGGCCCGCGGTATTGCCGTAGCCGGGCAGAATGTTGATCACGCCCGCCGGGAACCCGACCTGCTTCGCGAGTTCCGCGATGCGGAGCGTCGAGAGCGGCGTCAGTTCGGACGGCTTCATCACCACCGTGTTGCCCGCGGCCAGCGCCGGCCCCAGCTTCCACGAGGTGAACATCAGCGGGAAGTTCCACGGCACGATCTGGCCGACGACGCCGATCGGATCGCGCGTGACGTAGTTGAGGAACCCCTTCTCCACCGGCACGACGCTGCCCTGCACCTTGTCGGCCATGCCGCCGAAATAGCGATAGGTGACGGCGGTGCGCGGCACGTCGAGCATCTTGGTATCGCGCAGCGGATGGCCGGTGTCGGTCGATTCCAGCTTCGCCATGTTCTCGGCATCAGCTTCGATCGCGTCGGCCAGCTTCAGCAGAAGCCGGCCGCGATCCATCGCCTGCATGCTCGACCAAGCGGGGAAGGCTTTCGTCGCCGCTTCGACCGCACGGTCGACATCGGCTTCGCGGGCCTCGGCGATTTCGGTCAGCACACTCCCGTCATGCGGATTGATGACGGGAATGCGATGACCACCGATTGCATCGACGAACTCGCCGCCGATGAACAGCTTGTTCTGGAACGACATGGCGATGCCGCGATCAGAACTCGACCGGGTAGACCGGAATCGCGTTGGTCGCGTGCAGCTTGGCAATATTGGGGTTGGTGTTCTCCCACACCAGCAGCATCGAACGCTTCGGCGAATAGCCCTGATGGCGGATGTCGGCCGGCATCGCGGCGATGTCGCCCGCCTTCATCACCACTTTGGCGCGCGGACGGCCGGTGAACTTGTCCTCGACGTCCCACAGGATGTAGTCGGAGAGCTGGAGGAACCATTCGACGCGGTCGTTGCCGTGCTTGATCGGCAGAATGTATTCCTCGCTGGTCGGGCAGAAGAGGCTCGACTTGCAGACCGAAGTCACCGAGGGATTCCAGGTGACGTCGGAGCGCGAGAGATGCGCGAACAGGTTGAAGCCGTGGACCTGGCCTTCATAGCCCGGCTCGGCATGGATTTCCGGCTGGCTCTGATCGACATCGGTGAAGGCGCGGTTGACCGGATAGCCGTTCTTGTCGGTACGGACCGGCGTGTCGCCCGGCAGGCCGACCATGCGGCGCGAGACCTGGCGTTCGCGGTTGATGGCATCGAGGTTGTTGCCGTGCTTCGGGCCCAGCCAGTCGGTGGTGGTTTCGGCGGGCGCGGCGAAGGGATCGAAGCCTTCATTGGTCCAATCGGCCAGGATCGCCTTGAAGGTCTCCATGATCACCGGCGTGTCGAAGGTCTCGGTCAGGTTGAGGCCCTGGCTCTTGAAGGTCTCGTTGAACGAGCCGGCGAACATCTCGACCTGGCCGTAGAGATTGTTGGTGCCGAACACATGGTCGAAATTGACCTGGTAGTAGAAGAAGCCCCAGGCCACGTCGCGCATCATCGCGCGCAGGAAGGCATCGGCCGACATGTAATGGGTCATCGGCCCTTTCGCGGACTTCCACTCGACATAGACGAAGTACTCGTCGCGGCGGAACTTGAAGCTGCCCAGCTCGAAGGACTTGTAGCCGGTCTTGTTGCTGGCGTTGGTGGCGTTGACGACGACGTTCATGGGGACCTCCTCGGATCGGTGCGGCGCTGCAGCGCCAGGCGATTTGAAATCGGCTATCGCTTTGGATCGTCGATCAGGTGATGCAGATGTCTTTCCACTTGTAGACCGTGTTGTCGCCCGCCAGCGCCTGCTGGAGGATCACGCCGGTCTTCTTGGCGCGGAACTGATAGGCCGCGTTGGCCGGCAACAGCGCCTGATGGCCGCGCTTCAGCACCACGTAACCCATCTTCTTGCCCTGGGGTTCGCCCTTGAGCGTGACGTTGCCTTCCTTCTTCTTGTCGGCCCGCTGCGCCTCGCCGATGTCGACGAAGTGCACTTCGACTTCGCCGTCCAGCACGAGCGCGAACTCGTCATGGGCGCAGGTGTACCAAGGCGAGGTGCCCTCGGCGCGGATCGACTCGATCAGGTTTTCCTGATTCTTGCCGACGGCGACTTTCTCATAGGGCTTCGACTTCGCCGCGACGTCGAACACGTTCGAGAACGCATAGTTGGTCGGCTTGTCGTTGATGATTTCGATATGCCCGCGCTCGTAGTTGTCGAGCGAAGCGAAGACGGTCTCGAATCGACTCATAAACGTGGTCCTCCCCAGGCCCATCATCATCCATCGGGTCGCCGGCGGAGCATCTTATTTTGTGCGTTTATCGCCCGCTCGTGCGATTTACGATCCAACTTTAGAAAGAGTCCGAAAACCTGTCAACGCGATTCCGGCGCATGGGTGACTCTCAAAACGAAAACGGCGGCGCCCCGTCGGGCACCGCCGTTCCGCAGAATTGTAGCGACTACTGTTTCTATTTGCCGCCGAGCACCTTTCCGAGGTTCATCGCCCCCGGGCCCTGGATGTTGAGGAAGAACAGGCCGCCGACGATCGTCACGTTCTTCATGAACTGGATCGTCTGGTTGAGGGCCTGATCGTCCGGGTAACTCCAGAAGTGATGCACGATCAGCGCGGCGAGAATCGTGTGCACGATCAGGCCTACGGTAGCGAGGCGGAAGAACACGCCGAAGAACAGCGCCAGGCCGCCGACGAATTCGAGAATGATCTCGATGACATTGGCGACCGCCGGCAGCGGCACGCCGAGATGATCGATGTAGCCCGTCATCCCGTCGAAGTTCACAATCTTGCCGAAGCCGCTCCAGATGAAGATCAAGCTGAACAGCACGCGGCCGATCAGCAGCAGCGTGTCGGCCGAGACGTAACGGTCGAGCGCGCCGATCTCATTGTTGTTCTGCATTGCGTCCTCCCATCCTTCCTTGGTTGCCGCGCCGCGCGATACGGCGGCGGTCATTGATCGAGTCCCAAGCCCCAATGGATACGCGGACACCGTCCGCGCGATCATCACGTGAAGGTTGTCACCCGACGATGCTAGAAGCGCGGCATCGACATCGTCAATGTCGCAGTCCTGGTTGCATTTACCGCGCATGACGCCGGTCTATTCCCGGCGCTCGTGCGGAAGGAGCGGAAATGCCTATGCCACGCGCCTTAATGCGTCCTGCGCGGCTTTCAGATGGGGCAGCATGTCGCGCACCATCGTGTCAACGCTGGCCCGGCCGGCCTGGGCGCTGACGTTCACCGCGGCCACCATCAGGCCGCGCTTGTCGAAGATCGGCACGGACATCGAGCGCAGGCCGAGTTCGAGCTCCTCGTCGACCAGCGAGTAGCCCTTGGCACGCGCTTCGGCGAGCGCGGCGACGATCTCGTCCTTTGTCGTCTTGGTCTTCGGCGTGTGCGGCTTCATCTCGACACGCGAGAAATAGGTCTCAAGCGCCTCGGCCGGCAGATCGGAGAGCAGGATGCGGCCGAGCGAGGTGCAATAGGCCGGCAGGCGCGTGCCGACCGCAAGCCCGATCGACATGATGCGCCGCGTCGCCGAACGCGCGATGTAGACGATCTCGGTGTCGTCGAGGATGGCCGACGAGCACGACTCCTGGGTCGCCTGCGAGATCTGCTCGAGATAGGGCTGCAACATCGCCGGCAATCCGGTCGAGGACAGATAGGCATGACCCAGCCGCAGGATGCGCGGCATCAGCGAGAAGAACTTCCCGTCGAACGCCGCATAGTCGAGCTTGGTCAAGGTCAGCAGATACCGTCGCGCCGCCGCCCGCGTCAGCCCCGTGATCCGCGCGACATCGCTGACCGACAACCGCGGCCGCGTCTCGTCAAACGCCTCAATCACCGCCAGCCCCTTTTCAAGCCCCGCGATCAAGTCGCGATCCGGAATTTCAATGGGACCCGATTGTACGTTCATGGCCACCCTACCAAGTACGTTGTGCGCACAATGTACACTATTCGCACTTGACTTGCGAAGGGCTAACGCACAGCCTCGCCCACCCACCGTTTCGGAGCTTGTTTATGGCCGAAGTCTTCATTTGCGACGCCATCCGTACGCCGATTGGGCGCTATGCGGGCGGATTATCCAAAGTGCGCACAGATGATTTGGCCGCGCTGCCGCTCAAGACGCTGATGGCGCGCAACCCGAAGATCGATTGGGTTGCGGTCGACGAAGTGACTTATGGCTGCGCCAACCAGGCCGGCGAGGACAACCGCAACGTGGCGCGCATGGCGCTGCTATTGGCGGGTCTGCCCGACAGCGTGCCGGGCGTGACGGTCAATCGGCTTTGCGCCTCGGGGCTTGAGGCGGTAGCGACGCTGGCGCGCGCGATCCGGGCCGGCGAGATGGATTTCTGCGTCGCGGGTGGCGTCGAGAGCATGTCGCGCTCGCCGATGGTGATGGGCAAGGCCGAAGAAGCCTTCTCGCGCAAGGCCGAGATCTACGACACGACACTCGGCTGGCGTTTCGTCAATCAGGCGATGCAGGCGCGCTATGGCACCGACGCGATGTACGAGACGGCCGAGAACATCGCCGCCGAAACCAAAATCACGCGCGATGTGCAGGATGCTTTCGCGCTCCGCTCGCAGCAACGCGCCGCGGCCGCCGCGACAAAAGGGTTTTTCGCGGAAGAGATCGTGCCGGTCGAGGTGTCTGCGGGAAAGACAGTCGCAAAGATCGAGAAGGATGAACAGCCGCGCGCTGATTCGACCC